>CAZIVZ010000118.1:0-8944 GCA_964542495.1 uncultured Aquihabitans sp. | reverse complement strand
TGCTCGACTTCCTGAGTGGCGCCGGTGCCGCCCAACTCGCCGCCTACGTGCTGGTGGTGGTGGCAGGGGTGGCCGCAGTGGGCAGCATCCGCGGCGCGCAGACCATCTTCGGTCCGGTCAACATCTTGCTGACCGGGGCGTCCATCGTGCTCGTCCCCGAGGGACGGCACGCGGCCCGCCGCTCCAAGCGATCGCTCACCACCGTGTGCCTCCTGGCGTCGGCTACGTTCGCCGCCCTCGCCGCCGCCATGCTCGGCATCTTCCTCGTGCTCAACCCAGCCGAGGGCCGACTCGTCCTCGGCAGCACCTGGACGAGCGCCCGGGCCGTGATCCTCCCCGTCGGGCTGGCGTCGATCGCCGGCGGCGTGCTGGCGGGGCCCATGGCCGGGCTGCGGTCGCTGGCCGCGGCCAAGGCCCTCCTGCGGATCCGGTTCTTCACGCTCCCCACCACCATCGCCCTGCCCGTCATCGGTGCCGTGGGCTGGGAGGCGAAGGGGCTGGCGTACGGGATCGCCGTGTCGGTGTGGTGGAACGTCGCGTGGTACTGGAGCGGGTACTTCCGGGCGCTGCGGTCCTTCGACGGCACCATCTCCGACCCCACCGACCCCGACACCGCGGCCGGACGCCCCGGGCAGGGCGCGTCGTGAGGCCTCAGGCGTCGGCGGCCGGGCCCGCCACCTTCTCGATGATCGCCGTGGTGGAGATGGAGGGCGTCCGGGGGAGGTACACCACCTTGCAGATGTCGCCGAACTCGTCGAACTTCCCCGCCCAGTCGTCGCCCATCACCAGCACGTGGGCATCGTGGGCCAGGATGTACTCCCGCTTGGCCTCGAGGCTCTCCTCCAGGAAGACCTGGTCCACCGAGCGCAGCGCCCCGATGATCTGGAGCCGTTCGTCCTGCGAGAACACCGGCTCACGGCCCTTCTTGCGCAGGTTGAGCGCGTCGGACGACACCCCGACCACGAGCCGGTCCCCCAGGTCCCGTGCCCGATCGATCACCCGCAGGTGGCCGATGTGGAGGATGTCGAACGTGCCGAAGGTGATGACGGTCTGGGCCACGAGCATCCTTCGGGGTGCGACGGCCGGCCGAGGGGCCGAGGAGATTCGTTCGATTCTGCCAGAAGGCCCCCCCGCCCCACGTGCGGACCGGTTGGTGGGCGCGTGACCGTCGCCGAACGGCTGCTGCTGCTGGCCGTGGGGCTGGGCGATCGCGTGCGCGCCAAGTCCGACGAGGTGGTGGTCCGCACGGGCCCGGACTTCGACGACCAGGGTCGTGAGCTGGTGGCGGCGCTGGTGCGCGCCGGGCACACCCGGATCACGTGGTTGGTCAGCGACCGCACCGATCCCGGCCCGGCTGGACCCGTGCCGGCCCGGGTGGTCACGGCGCGCTCGCTCGCCGGGCTGCGGGCCTACTGGCGGGCCGGCGTGGTGGTCCACACCCACGGGGTGTACGGCTCTCGGCGGACGAGCTCGGGCAAGGTCTTCGTCAACCTCTGGCACGGCATGCCGGTGAAGCGCCTGCCGCCCGACAGCGACGTCGGTCGCAACCAGACCGACGTCACCATCGCCACCGCCCCGATCCACGCCACGAACCTCCGCTCAACGTGGGGGCTGGCACCCGAGCAGGTGGCGGTGACCGGGCTCCCGCGCAACGACGTCCTGGTCAGCCGGGCGGGCACGCCGGTGCCGGCCGCGCTGCGTGAGCTCACCGGTGGGCGCCCGCTCGTGGTGTGGCTGCCCACGTATCGCAGCGCCGTGGGCGAGGCCGAGGTCGACGGGGTCGATGCCGGCAACGTGTCCCAGTTCGCCGGCGGCACCGCCGAGGCGGTCAACGCGCTCCTGGCCCGGCTCGACGTGCACGCCGTGCTGAAGCCGCACCCGCTGGCACCGCGCCCCGAGGTGGCCCGGCTGTCGCACCTCGACGTGTGGGACGAGGACGACCTCCAGGCGTCGGGGCTCACGCTGTACCAGCTGCTCGCCCACGCCGACGTGTTGATCTCCGACCACTCGTCGGTCTGGATCGACTTCTTGCTGACCCAGCGCCCGATGCTCTTCGCCGTGTCGGACCTCGACGAGTACGCCGGCTCTCGCGGCTTCTACTTCGACCCGATCACCGACCTGTTCCCCGGGCCGCTGGTCACCGACCTCGAGGCGCTCGAGCGTGAGCTGGGAGCCCTGGTGGGCACCGGGGAGGGCGCGGACGCGTGGGCGCAGCGTCGGCGCGAGGCGCTCCGCCTCCACCACGTGCACCTCGACGCCGCCAGCGCCGATCGCGTGGCCCGCCTGGTGCTCGACGCCCGGCCCGGACCGGGACGCAAGGTCCCCGGCCGCGCCTGACCCCGGTCAGCGGGCCGCGGTCTCCTGGTCTCCGGAGGCGTCGGCCGGCTCCGGGCTGACCGCGGCCGGCGACGGCCACTGCTCGCCCTGGCAGGCGACGACGGTGATGAGCAGCAGGGAGAACCGGGGCAGCCCGGTGAAGGGCCCGCCGGTCTCGGTGAGGGTGTTGGCGAACATGGCGGCGCCGAGGGCGAGACCCAGCCACGCCTCGGGCCGGCCGCCGACCGGTCCCTGGAGCAGCACCCGCACGAGGCACCAGAGCAGGTACATGGCCACCACGAAGCCGACGACCCCTGCGGTGACACCTGCCTCGAGGGGGAGGAAGTGCGGGGCCAACCCGTACTCGTCCTCGAAGTTGGTGCGGCCCACACCCACCAGCGGGTGTTCGGCGAGCTCGCGAGCACCGTCCTTGGCGACCTGCCAGCGCGCCGTCTCGTTCCGGTAGCCGCCGAGCCCGCGGAGGCCATCGATGGTCGGGGTCTTCACGTTCGCCACCTCGACGACGACGGTGGCGGCCGCGAGCACCACGAGCGCCAGCGCTCCGTACCGGACCGCGTCGCGCAGCGTCACGTGTCGCCAGCCGAACGCGGCCAGTGCCAAGCCGGCGAAGGCGAGCCCGAGGAGGCCGCCCTGGGCGCCGTTGGCCACGAGGGCGATCAGGGCCACCGGGATCGTGACCCCCGCGAGCATCCGGTCGACCCGGCGCTCTCGGCGCTGGCCGACGAAGTAGCAGGCGACGATCAGGGCGAAGGCCAGGTGCCAGGTGATGAGCATCGAGGTCGAGGCCAGGCCGGGGTACCGGTTGCCCTCCTGGTTGCCGGGGCGGAGCGTGGGGATGTCGAGGGCCTGCATGAGCGACACGGTGGCGCTCAAGAGCACCCCGCCGAGGAACCCGCTCAGGATGTAGCGGTGGGCGCGAACCCGCCAGGCCACGAACGGCGCGGTGGCCGCCCCCACCACCATCACCGCGGCGATCATGATGGCGAACCGGTCCATCCGCGCCACCGAGGCGGTGCCGCGGATGACGCCCACCGCCGCCACCAACGTCGCGAACTTGATCACCACCGTGCGCCGGGCGGTCGACAGGTCGGGCGCCAGCCGGACGCAGAGCCAGACGATCGCGCCGTAGCGGGCCGCGTCGAGGATGCTGCCGGGGACCCCCTGCACGAAGTCGATCGGGATCAAGAACCCCCAGCACCAGGCCAGCCGATCGTCGCTGCCCACCGAGGCGAGCGCCATGAGGCCGACCGCCACCACGCCGCCGGTGAGCTGGGCGCTCAGCGGGGTGAGGGCGGCGACCGGGACGGCCGCGAGGACGAGGGAGAGGGCAGCCCACCAGGGCCACTGCCCTGCTGGCAGCCGGAGGGCGCGAGGCACGGGCGGGAATCTACACGGGCACCCCGGCGCCAGGTGCCCGGCCGGTCGGTCCGGCCCGCCTGCGGCTGCTCGCCGCGGCGGTCCAATAGGATGCGCGCTCGCACCAGGACAAGGGGAGCGTGCATGGCCAGGGTTGTCCTCCAGGACCTGTCGGACGGAGCGACCCGCCTGGTGGCGGCACCTACGCCGGCCGTGGGGCGATCGGGCGTGCTGATCGCCACCCGGGCGTCGCTCGTGTCGGCCGGCACCGAGCGCATGCTCGTCGACTTCGGCCGGGCCAGCCTGTTCGGGAAGGTGCGCAGCCAGCCCCAGCGGGTGGGCGAGGTCATCGACAAGGCCCGCACCGACGGGATCGGCGTGACGGTCGACGCCGTGCGCTCGAAGCTGGCCCAGCCGATCCCGCTCGGCTACTCCAGCGCCGGTGTGGTGCTCGAGGTGGGCACCGACGTCCGCGGCGTGGCCGTCGGCGACCTCGTGGCCGCGGCCGGGCCCCACGCCGAGACGGCCACGGTGCCGGTGAACCTGACCGCCGCGGTCCCCGACGGGGTGGCACCGGTCGATGCCGCCTTCGCCACGGTCGGCAGCATCGCCCTCCAGGGCCTGCGGCTCGCACAGCCCACGGTGGGGGAGCACTTCGTGGTGTTCGGCCTGGGGCTCATCGGGCTGCTCGCCGTGCAGCTCTTGCAGGCACAGGGGTGCACCGTGCTGGGCATCGACCCGAACCCCGACCGGCGTCGCCTCGCGGAGGGGTTCGGAGCCACCGCCGTGGCGTTGTCCGACGACCTGGTCCAGGCGGCCGCCCAGCACTCGCGGGGCCGGGGGGTCGACGGCGTGCTGGTGTGCGCGTCCACCACCTCGAGCGAGCCGATCCACCAGGCCGCCCAGATGTGCCGCCAGCGAGGGCGGATCATCCTGGTGGGCGTCACCGGCCTCGAGCTCGACCGGGCCGACTTCTACGAGAAGGAGCTCTCGTTCCAGGTGTCGGCCGCCTACGGACCGGGTCGCTACGACCCCACCTACGAGTCCGGTGGCCACGACTACCCGGTGGGGTTCGTGCGCTGGACCGCCGGACGGAACATGGAGGCGGTCCTCGGCCTGATCGGCTCCGGCCGCCTCGACGTGGACACCCTGGTCACCCACCGCTTCGCCTTCGACGACGCCCCCGAGGCCTACCAGGCCCTGGTGTCGGACCGCGACGCCCTGGGCATCGTGCTCACCTACCCCGAGCAGGGCACCGGTCCCGCCCCCGGTCTGGTGCAGCGCCGCCTCGACGTCGGCACCGCCCGCACCGCGCCGGCCCGGGCCCGGGTCGGGGTGCTGGGGGCGGGGAACTTCGCCACGCAGGTCCTGCTGCCCGCCCTGCGCGACGCCGGGGCCACGATCGACACCATCGTGTCGCTCGGCGGCACCTCGGCGGCGGTGGCCGCCGGCACCTTCGGCGCCCGCCACGCCAGCAGCGAACCGGCCGACATCTTCGACCAGCCCGACATCGACACCGTGGTGGTGGCCACCCGCCACGACACCCACGCCGGTTTCGTGGAGCGGGCCCTGCGCGCCGGCAAGCACGTCTTCGTGGAGAAGCCGGTGGCCATCGACGCCGACCAGCTGGCCTCGCTGCGCGCCTGCATCGAGGACCTGACGGCCGGCGGTGGTGAGCTGCCGATCGTGGGGGTGGGCTTCAACCGCCGGTTCGCGCCGGTCTCGGTGCGCATGGCCGACCTCCTGGCCACCCGCTCGGGGCCCAAGGCGATCATCCTCACCATGAACGCGGGCGCCATCGCGTCCAACCACTGGACCCAGGACCGTACCGAGGGCGGCGGCCGGCTCGTGGGTGAGGCCTGCCACCTGATCGACCTGGCCCGGTTCCTCGTGGGGGCGCCCATCGTCAGCCTGGCCAGCGTCGGGCTCGACCAGCCCGGCCACCGCGGTCCGCCCGACACCGCCAGCACCCTCCTCACCTTCGAGGACGGTTCGATCGCCACCGTCAACTACTTCGCCAACGGATCCAAGCGCTACCCCAAGGAGCGGGTGGAGGTGTTCGCCGGAGGCCGGGTCCTGGTCAACGACAACTTCCGCACCCTGCGCGCCTACGGCTGGCCCGGCGTGCGCACCCTCCGGGTCCGCCACCAGGACAAGGGCCACGCCGCCGGGATGGCCGCCTTCGTGACCGCGGTCCGGGCCGGTGGCCCGCCGCCGATCCCGCTCGCCGAGGTCCTCGAGGTCACCGAGGTCTCGCTGCGGGCTGCCCAGTTGTCTTGACCCCGCCTCCGCTCGCCCGCCTCGCCGACGCCCGGGCCCTGGCCCGTGCCGGGTGGCGCACGTGGGGCGTGCGGGGGGTGGCCCGCCGGGCGGGCTACGAGGCCTCCCGCCGCGCCGGCGCCCATCGCCTCGCCGAGGAGCGCTGGTCGGCATCCGCGGCCGAGCCCGGGGGCGTCCTCCGCCCGGCCGGCGTGGTGGTGCCCCCGTCGGTCACGCCGCCCCCAGCGGAGATCGGGCTTCCCGCCACCGCGCTCCGCCTCTACGGCGGTCTCTGGGTGCGAACGGCGGTACCGCCGCCCTGGCACGTGCACCCGCTCTCAGGCCACGCGTACCCGCCGGAGGTGCACTGGTCCGAGCTGAGCGACGCCGCCAGCGCGGCCGGCGACATCAAGGACGCGTGGGAGCCGGCGCGGCTGGGTTGGCTGCAACCGGTCCTGCGGCACTGGGCCGCCACCGGCGACGATGCCGCCGCCGAGCTCGTGTGGGCGGCCATCGAGTCGTGGCACGAGGCGAACCCGCCCTACCGCGGGGTCCACTGGATGTCGGGCCAGGAGGCGGCCTTGCGTGCCATCGCCGTCATGTTCCTCGCCGACGCCCTCGACGGCCACCGGTCCACCACGCAGGAGCGTCGCGTGCTGGTGGGCGCCCTGGTCCAGGACGCGGTGGGTCGGGTGGTCCCTTCGCTGGGGTACGCCCTGTCGCAGCGGAACAACCACGCCACGTCCGAGGCCGGGTTCCTGTGGACGGCCACGGTGCTGGCGCCGTGGCTGCCCGATGCCGGCTCGCTGCGCCGCCGGGCGGCCTCCGCCCTCAGCGAGGCCGCCGCCGACCAGTTCGCTCCCGACGGCTCCTACGCCCAGCACTCGCCCACCTACCACCGGGTGGCGCTGCACGTCCTGCTGTGGTGCCTGGCCGTCGCCCGGGCCACCGGCGAACCGGCCCCCGGTGGGGTGGCCGAGGCGGTGGAGCGCAGCGTCCCGCACCTGCGCTCCCTCGTGGCGCCGGGCAGCGGGGGCCGGGTCCCCAACCTCGGAGGGAACGACGGGGCACTGGTGTTCGACCTGGCCCCGTGCCCCATCGGCGACCTGCGGCCCGTCCTCGCCCACGCCGCCGCTGCCACCGGCCAGGCCTGCGGCACGGAGCCCGGTCCGTGGCACGAGGAGCTCGCGTGGTTCGGCCTGTCGCCGGTCGAGGGCGCACCGGTGCCGGCCCCGCGCGCCACCACCACCCACGCTCTGACCCGCGGCAGCGCCCACGCGGTGGTGCGCGCCGGTCGGCTCCGGCACCGGCCGGCCCACGCCGACCAGCTCCACGTCGACGTGTGGCTCCGCGGGGAGGCGGTGGCCGTCGATCCTGGCGCCTACCGGTACACGGCGCCCGCCCCCTGGGCGAACGCCCTGGCCGGCGACGACGTGCACAACGTGGCGCGCCGCCCGGGCTCGCCGCAGGCCGAGCGCGCCGGGCGGTTCGCGTGGCGGCGCTGGCAGGAGGCCACCGTGGTGCGCCAGGTGGAGACGGCCGCCCTGGCCGCGCTGGTGGCCCGGCTGGTGCTGCCCGACGGCACGGTGCTGGTCCGCCTCGTGGCGGTGGGCTCCGACGCGGTCGCGGTGGTCGACTCGGTCACCGCCTCGCGCCGCGCCGCCGGCGAGGTCGAGGTCCGGTGGAACCTCCCGGTCGGTGCCGAGGTGGTCGCCGCTGCGGGGGTCACGTCGGCGGCCGGTGCCGGCTGGCGGGCCCACGTCCTCCACGACGGCCCGGCCCGGCTGCTCGTGGCCGATCCCGACGTGCCCGCCAGCGGGTGGCACGCCCCCACGTACGCGGTGCTGGAGCCGCGGCGCGCTGTGGTCGTGGGTGCGGGTGCGTCGGGGCTGGTCACCTCGGCCTTCGTCGCCGGCCTCGACGCGGTCCGGGCGGCGGTGGTGGCCCGTGCGGTCGCCGGGCTCGACGTGCGCCGCTTCGACGTGGCTGCGCTGGCGAGCGCCCTGTCATCGGGCCGCTGAGAGCAGCGACGCCAGGAGCTCCTCCACCCGGGTGGCCAGCGTGCGCCGGTCGTAGTTGGCACGGATGAAGGCCTCGCCCTTCTCGGACACGTCGGTCGGCGGGTGGTCGGCCATGGCCTCCATGCCGCGCGCCAGCGCCTGCGGGTCGCCGGGGCGCACCGTCGACCCCACACCGGCCTGTTGCACCAGGTCCGACACGAGCCCGGCCACGTTCGTGAGCACGGGCAGTCCTGCCGCCATGTAGTCGAAGAGCTTGTTGGGGCTCACGCCGTAGGTGAACAGGTCCACGGGGGCGAGGATCATGAGCCCCGCGTCGGCGGTGCGCAACGTGGCGGCGATCTCGTCCTTCGACACCGGGTCGACGAAGCGGATGTTGGTGAGCCCCAGCTCCTGGCACCGGGCGATGAGCCCGTCCTTCGAGGAGCCGTCGCCGAGCAGGACCACGGCGATGTCGTCGCGGCCGCGCTGTTGCAGGTCGTGGGCGGCGAGGACCACGGTCTCGAGGTCGTTGGCGGGACCGTGGGCCCCGGCGTAGACGAAGGTGAAGGCGCCCGACGTGGAGAGGTCGACCCCGCCGCGGGCCTCGGCGAACCCGCTCAGGTCGACACCGTTCGGGATGGTGACGATCTTGGACCGGCTGATCCCGCGCTCGCAGATTCGATCGACGTTCGACGGGGCCAGCACGATGATCGCGGCGGCCTGCTTGTACAGGAGGTCGGAGATCCAGCGCAGCAGCGCCACCTCCGGCCCGTTGTCGCGGCCGGACACCTCCGAGTACGACTCGGGCCACATGTCGCGCACCTCGAACACGAACGGAACCCGTCGGATGCGCCCGGCGGCCCAGGTGCCCAGGGCGGCGAAGAGGTGCGGCGACGACCCGATGAACACCGTGGACCGGTCACGTTCCACCCGCACGAGGTGGTGGAACGTGGCCAGGCCGAACACCACCATCGAGGCCACCCGGCGCCAGT
>CAZIVZ010000117.1:0-8969 GCA_964542495.1 uncultured Aquihabitans sp. | reverse complement strand
ATCAGCACGTCGGACTCGATCGGGTGGTCGAGGTCGCCCAGCTCCTTGGCCGGGACGTGGTGGAACCCGGCGGCCACCTGGCACCGGGGCACCGCGGCCTGGACGCTGGCGGCGACCGACCCCCGGGGCGGCACCAGCGGCTGGAACTCCTTGCCGATCCGGGTGAGGGCGTTGGCCATGCAGATCACCACCTTGCCGGTGAGCTGCTCGGCCACCGAGGTGGCCGTGCCGTACGCGCCGTCCCAGGGCGTGGCGATCACCACCACCTCGGCCGCGGCGGCCGCCGGGTTGTCGCCGGCCACCACGTGGAGGTCCCGACCCGCCCACTGCGCTTGGAGCTTGTCGACCACCTCCATGGCCCGATACTTGGACCGCGAGCCGATGATGGCTTCGTGGCCGACTGATGCCAGCCGAGCGGCAAGCGCGCTGCCTGCCGGGCCGGTTCCTCCGAGGATGCCGATCTGCACGGCGGTCACCCTAGGGGCGCGACCCCTCGCGACGGCACATCTCGGGTCGGGCGTCGGTCGGTGCCCGTCGGAGTACCGTCGGCCGCCGTGACCTCGCCGACCGCTCCCCCGGTGTTGGAGCTGCGCCACGTCGGCCACCGTCGAGACGACCGGACGATCCTCCACGACGTGTCGTGGACGGTCGCCCCGGCGCAGCGCTGGGTGGTCCTCGGCCCCAACGGCTCGGGCAAGACCACCCTCGTGCGCATCGCCTCCCTGTGGCTGCACCCCAGCTCGGGGTCGGTCCGGGTGCTCGGCGGCGAGCTGGGCCACACCGACGTGCGCCCGCTGCGCGCCCGGGTCGGCCTCGTGTCCGCCGCCCTCGCCGACCGCCTCCGCGTCGACCTCACGGTGGCCGACGTGGTGGTGACCGGCCGCCGCGGCGCCCTCGAGCCCTGGTGGCACACCTACGGCGACCAGGACCGGTCCCGCGCCGCAGACGCCCTCGAGCGCGTGGGGGCCGACCACCTCGCCGAGCGCTTGTTCGCCACGTTGTCGTCCGGCGAGCGCCAGCGGGTGCAGCTGGCCCGAACCCTCGCCGCCGATCCGGAGCTCCTGCTGCTCGACGAGCCGTCGGCCGGGCTCGACCTCGGCGGCCGCGAGGACCTGGTGTCGCGCCTGGGCGCCCTCGCCGCCGATCCCACCACCGCCCCCACCGTGCTCGTCACCCACCACGTCGAGGAGATCCCACCGGGGTTCACCCACGCCCTCGTCTTGCGCGCCGGCGAGGTCGTGGCCGCCGGCCCCATCGTCGACACCCTCACCGCACCGGTCCTCAGCAGGGCGTTCGGCGTGCCGGTGGTCCTGGTGGCCGAGGGCGGTCGCTGGCGTGCCTGGGCCACCTCTGCCCACGACGTAGGCTGAGCGCCGAGGGGGAACGTGGGCATCACCGACGAACTGTTCAGCGCCATCGCCGAGGGCGACGTGGATCGCATGCGTGCGCTGCTCGATGCCGACCCCTCGCTGGTGACGGCGGTGGACGACTACGGCTTCAGCGCCCTGCACCAGGCGGCGTGGGGCGGTGAGCCCAAGGCGGCCGAGCTCCTGCTCGCGCGTGGGGCAGACCCGCGGGGCACCGCCGACGACGGCACCGCCGTGCACCCGATCAACAGCGCTGCCGCGGGAGGCGACCCCGCGGTGGTCCACCTCCTGCTCGACCGCGGCGCCGACGTCGACGAGCCCCAGCCGGGCGGCTTCACCCCGCTGCACGTGGCGGCCGGCCGCAACGACGCGGCCATGGTGGCGCTCCTGCTCGGACGGGGCGCCGATCCCACGCTGACCACCGACGACGGCCGCCGGGCAGCCGACCTCACCACCGACGACGCCGTGCGAGCGCTACTGCCCTGACACGGGCGGGCCGAGGCGCTCCTCCAGCACCACGAACGCCGGGCCGGTCACGTCGAGCGGGCCGGTGACCACCGGCTGGTCGCCCGGCCGCAGCGGCCGGGCCCACTCCGAGTGCAGCGCCACGCGCCAGCGGCCTTCGGGCAGGGTCACGGCCACCTCCTCGCCGGTGGTGGCCCCGACGAGCACCACCCGGCTGTCGCCCAGGTCGGTCCCGTCGAGCTCCACCACCAGCGCCGCCAGGTCGCCTCCGGTCCAGTCGTCGGGGTCGAGCGGGGTTCCGTCGGGAGCCCGCCACCGGATGCGGGGGTCGTCGTGGTCCACCCAGCCCGCGCGGCGCAGCACCGGATGGGCGTGGCGCAGCGCGAAGGCCGCCGCCACCCACGCCGCCAGGTCCCAGTCGGCGTCGAGCCAGTGCACGCCCCACTCGCGCGGGTCGAGGGTGTACCCGTTGGCCCGGCCGCCCTGCGTGCGGCCCACCTCGTCGCCCGAGAGCAGCAGGGGGACGCCCTGCGCGCAGGCGACCGTGGCGAGCAGGGCCCGCTGCCGCCGGCGCCGCCCCTCACGCACCGCGAGCTCCGCGGTGGGGCCCTCGAGCCCGCCGCTCCAGGCGCGCTGGTCGTGGCCCTCGTCGACCGGGCGGTCGAACGACACCAGGTCGGCCAGGGTGAACCCGTCGTGGGTGGCCACCTTGTTCACGCCCGCCGTGGCGTCTCGCCCGTCGCGGCGGAACACCTCGGCGCTCCCGGTGAGCCGGGCGGCTCCGACCGCCCAGCTCGACCGACCGCGCCAGAGGTCGCGCACGTCGTCTCGGAACCGGTCGCTCCACTCGCGCCACGGCGTCGGGAACATCCCGAGGGCGTACCCGTCGGCCCCGACGTCCCAGGGCTCGGCGACCAGCTTGACACCCTCGAGGGCCGGCTCCTCGGCCAGCTCGCGCAGCAGCGGCGCGTCGGGCACGGGACCGTCGTCGGCGCGGATCAACGTGGCGGCCAGGTCGAAGCGGAAGCCGTCGACCCCGAGCTCGGTGACCCAGCGCACCAGCGACTCGCGGATCAGCCGTCGCACCGCCGGCGAGCGGCTGTCGACCGCGTTGCCGCAGCCGGTCACGTCGTCGTCCACCAGGCCTCCCGGCCCGGCGATGAGCCGGTAGCAGCCGGCGTTGTCGAACCCTCGCAGCGACAGGATCGGGCCCCGCCCGAGCGGGCCTTCGCAGGTGTGGTTGAAGACCACGTCGAGCCAGACCTCGATGCCGGCGGCGTGCAGTGCCGCCACCGCGGCCCGCAGCTCGGGCTCGGGGTCACCGCCGGGCGTGGCGTAGCCGGCGTGAGGCGCGTTCCAGCCGAGCGGGTTGTAGCCCCAGGCGTTCTGCTGGCCGGCAGCCACCAGGGACGCCTCGCTCACGAAGTGCTGCACCGGGAGCAGGTCAACAGCGGTGATCCCGAGGCGCACCAGGTGGTCGATGATCGCCGGCGCCGCCAGGCCGCCGTAGCGCCCCCGCTGCGCCGGCTCGACCAGCGGATGGAGGGCGGTGAGCTGGCCGACGTGGGCTTCGTAGGCGATGGTGCGGTCCCACGCGGTGCGAGGGCACTCCGCCGGATCGACCCGGTGGGGCGCCACCACCACCGAGCGGGGAACGAACGGCGACGAGTCGACGCCCGGCGCCACCAGCTCGGCGGTCCAGTGCAGCTCGCCGACGATGCGGCGGGCGGCCGGGTCGACGAGGAGCTTGGCGGGGTCGCAGGCGTGGCCGGCGGCCGGGTGCCCGGGGCCGTGGACCCGGAACCCGTAGCGCTGGCCGTGGCCGGCGCCGGGGACGACGGCGGACCACGTGTGGTCGTCACGGCCGTGGAGGTCGACGCGATCCGTCTCGTTGCCGCCGTCGTCGAACAGGCACAGCTCGATGCGCTCGGCCACCGACGAGGGCACCACGAAGCGGGTGCCCCTGGGGGTGATCGTGGCCCCGAGGACGTCCGGCTGCCGGGTGCTCAACGAACCGCGGGGCCGGCGGGATCGGCGGGCACGCTCACCAGGGCGAGCAGGCGCAGTCGGGAGCGCTCGATCTCGTCTCGCAGCACCCGCTCGAGCACCGGCCCGAACAGGCCGCCGCCGTAGTGCAGGCGCATCGTCAGCTCCGAGCCGTCGGGATGCGGCGCCACGTCGGCCTGGAGCACCCACGGGCTGTGCTCGCGACCGTCGACCTCGGCCCGCTCGAAGCGGACCGCGCTGGGCACCGCGTGTCGGGACCGCACCATCCGCAGCCGCTTGGAGCGAGCCAGAGGCCCCAGCCGCCCGCGCAGGTCGACCGCCCACGAGCCATCGTCGAGCGGCTCCGCTCGGGTCACGATCTCCAGCCACTCCGGGTACCGCCCGAGATCCTCGACCCAGGAGTAGAGGTGCTCGGGAGCGCACGGTGCCACCAGCGCGGCGTCGAGATCCATGCCCACCACTGTGCCCGACGAGGCGTCAGCGCCCTCGGTCCGAGCCGGGTGACGGGTTCGGCGACATGCGGCGGGGAGGGACGGGCGGGGCCTGCGAACCGGGCTGGACCACCAGCAGCACCCCGTCTCCCACCGACACGATGACCGGCGAGCCGACGGCCTCGTTGCTGATCCCCCGCGTGGAACCGGCACCGAGCACGGCGTCGAGCAGGGGCCAGCGCAGCCCGGTGGTGGTGACGCCACGGGCCGGACCGGCGGGTGCGAGCAGCGACACCTGCTCCCCCGGCGCCACCGCAAGCTCGCGGGGGCGCAAGGCGCGCACGACGGTGCAGGTGGCCGGGCCGAGCACCGCGGTCACCTCCACCGGCGCGGTGCGGGGCGACACGAGCTGGGCGACGTCGGCCAGGAGGTGGTCGAGGCGCTCGGCCCCACCACCCACCACCAGCACGAGGGGACGATCGGCGTCGTGGACCCCCGAGGTCCGGTCCAGGACCAGGTCGAGCGCCAGGTCGAGGGCCAGCTCGCTGTCGGTGGCGTCCTTGTCGGCCTGGTGCCGGTGGATCGTGGCCCCGGCCGCCACTGCGGCCGCCACCGCCCCCGGCGACGCCGAGTCGAGATCGCCCACCACGTGGTGCACGGCGAGCCCGACGGCGAGGGCGTGGTCGACGCCCGAGTCGGCCGCCACCACGAGCGTGCCCGGAGCGGCCGCCGTGGCGGCCGTGGCGTGCAGCGGTCCGCCGCCCAGCACGAGCATCACGTCGGGTGGACGGGGCGACGCCATTCAGGCGGTGCAGGCCAGGAGCGCCTCCTGGAGCGCCTGGCTTCGGGGATCGCCCGAGACCTGCGCCTGGCACTGGTTCATCACGTACCCGAAGCCGATCTCGCGCTCGGGCAGGGCGCACCCGAGCGAACCCCCGAGGCCCGCGTGGCCGAAGGCGCCGGGGCCGAGCATCGGCGAGCGGTCGTCGGGCAGCCAGTAGCCGCTGGCCAGGCGGTTGGGGTTGCCCACCATCACCAGGTCGGCACCGACCGACTGCTCGGTCCGGGCGTCGTCGACCTGCTCGGCGTCGAGGAGGCGCACCCCGTCGACGGTGGACACCGTCGCGGCGTAGATGCGGGCCAGCGACCGGGCCGACGTGCAGCCGTTGGCCGAGGGGATCTCGGCCTGGAGCAGCTTGGGATCGTTGAAGTGGGTGATGTAGATGGGAGCGATCATGAACGCCCGGTTGGTCAGCGAGCCCGGGCTCAAGATGGCGGCGATGGTGGGGTCGGGGTCGTCGCCGAGTGCTCCGCCCACGAAGTCGAGCAGCGGCGCCACCCGGGGCAGGGCGTCGTCGGGCACACCGATGTGGAACTCGGCCCCCACCGGCTCGGCGACGTGCTCGCGCACGTAGTCGCCCACCCGATGGCCCGACACCCGCCGGATCACCTCGCCCACGAGGTGGCCGAACGTGAGGGCGTGGTAGCCGTGGGCGGTGCCGGGCTCCCACAGCGGGGCCTGGGCGGCCAGGGCCGACGCCACGGTGTCCCAGTCGCACAGCTCCTCCACCGACAGCACCCGATCGAGGCCCACCAGGCCGGAACGGTGGCTGAGCAGCCACCGCACCGGGATCTCGGCCTTGCCGTTGGCGGCGAACTCGGGCCAGTACCGCGCCACGGGCGCGTCGAGGTCGAGCAGGCCCTGCTGGGCCAGGAGGTGGACGGCGGTGGACACCACCCCCTTGGTGCTGGAGAAGACGAGCTGGAGGGTGTCGGCCTCGTAGGGCCGCCCCGTGGCGGGGTCGGCGACGCCCGCCCACAGGTCGACCACCTGCTCCCCGCCCACGAACGCGGCGCACGCCGCGCCGACCTCGCCGCGCTGGGCGAAGTTCTCGGCGAAGGCGTCGGCCACCTTCTCGAACCCGGACGCCACCGACCCGTGGACCTCGACCGTCAACGCCATCCCCTCCGTCTCGGGCGAACTCGGGCCGTGATGCTACGCACCGGATCTAGGGTCCGCTCCATGACCGAGCCTCCCTCGGACGCCGTCCTCTGGCAGGAGCAGGTGGAGCTCCCTGAGATCGAGGCGCGCCCGCTGCCGGACCGGGTGCACACCGTGGTGGTCGGCGCCGGCTACGCCGGCCTGGCCGCGGCGCGCACCCTGGCCCGGGCGGGACGGTCGGTGCTGGTGCTCGAGAAGGGCCCGCTCGGCTGGGGTGCCCACGCCCGCAACGGCGGCATGGCCATCCCCGAGCTGAAGGCCGGGCCGGCCACGCTGCGCGCCCGCTACGGCGAGCTGGGCGGTCGTCTCCACGCCGAGGTCAACGAGGCCTTCGACCACCTCGAAGCGCTCATCGCCACCGAGGGCATCGAGTGCGACTACGAGCGCACCGGGCAGCTCTACCTGGCGCACTCGCCGAGGGTGGTCGCGCACCTGCGCCAGCTCGTGGAGGAGCACGTGGCCGAGGGCGAGCCGGTGCGGTTCGTGCCCCGCGACGAGCTGTCGGCCGAGATCGGATCCGACGCGTTCCACGGCGGCGTGGTGTTCGACCGCACCGGCGGCCTGCACCCGGCCAGGCTCCACGCCGGGCTGGCCCGCCTCGCCGTCGACGCCGGGGCCCAGGTGATCGCCGGCTGCGCCGCCACCAGGCTGCGCGACGTGGGCCACGGCCACTGGGTGCACACCGAGCACGGGGTGCTCGAGGCCGAGCACGTCATCGTGACCACCAACGCCTACGCCGACGGCCTCATCCCCGAGCTGGCCCGACGCGTGGTCCCGATCGGGTCGTTCATCGTGGCCACCGAGCCCCTGGCCCCCGAGGTGGTCGACGCCATCAGCCCACGCCGTCGCATGTTCGTCGACACCAAGAACCTGCTCTTCTACTGGCGGATCTCCCCTGACGGCCGCCTGCTGTTCGGCGGTCGACGCTCGCTCGCCCACGCGTCGGTGGCCGACGCGGCCGACTTCCTCTCCTCGGCGATGCGCCGCATCCACCCGCAGGTGGCCGACGCCGCGATCACCCACCGCTGGGGCGGCGACGTGGCCATCACGCTCGACCGGATGCCCCACGTGGGCCGGATCCGCCGCGCCTGGTACGCCACCGGCTGCAACGGGTCCGGCGTGGCCCTCAACACCTGGCTCGGGCACCGCCTCGCCGAGACGGTGCTGGGTGAGACGCCTCCCCCGGCCTTCGCCGAGCTGCGCCACCGGCCGGTGCCGCTGCACCGGTTCCGTCGGGCCTACCTGCCTCTGGTGGGCCAGTGGTTCCGGTTCCAGGACCGACGCTGAGCGGCGTAACTTCGCCGCCCATGCAGAGCAACCGACTCGCCGCGCTCGCCCTCGCTGCCGCGCTCTGCCTCGGCACCGCTGCCTGCGGGAGCAGCGACGGGGACGACGCCGCCGCCACGACCACCACGCGACCGGCCACGACCACCACCACCACCGACGAGACCGGCGACCCCTACGCGGGCATGAGCCCCGAGCAGGCCACCTTCCTCCGGGCCGCCGACGAGATCTGCAAGGACAGCACCGACCGGCTCAACGAGGCCACCGCAGAGATCAAGGGCGACAGCCTCGACGTCGCCGCGTACGAGGCGTTCCTGAAGATGGCCGCCGAGGAGTCGAACAAGCAGATCGCCGCCGTGCGCGAGCTCGAGTTCCCCGAGGCCGACGCCGAGGAGCTCGACGCCGCCTTCACCGCGTTCGAGGCGGCGTTCGCCAAGGTGGCCGCCGACCCGGCCAACACGATCGAGCACACCAGCACACCCGAGTTCCAGGAGGCCACCGCCTTCATGGACGAGTACGGGTTCGCGCAGTGCGGCGAAGGCGGGGAACGCGGGGGCTGACCCTCACGTCGCGGGCCTCATCACCACCCCGTGGCCCTCACAGCCTGACCATCACGTGCTTGAGCTCGGTGTAGTGCTCGATGGCGTGGATCGACATGTCCTTGCCGTAGCCGCTGTGCTTGAACCCGCCGTGGGGCATCTCGGAGGTGATCGGGATGTGGTCGTTCACCCACACGGTGCCGAACCGGAGGTCCCGAGCCATCCGCATCGCCCGACCCACGTCCTGGGTCCAGACCGATGCGGCCAGGCCGTAGTCGACGTCGTTGGCCCAGGCCAGCGCCTGGTCCTCGTCGGCGAAGCGCTGCACGGAGATCACCGGCCCGAACACCTCGCGCTGCACGATCTCGGCCCGCTGGTCGGCGCCGGCCAGCACCGTGGGGGCGTAGAAGAACCCGTCTCGGTCGAGCGAGCACCCGCCGGTGACCACCTCGGCGCCGTCGGACGCGGCTCGGTCCACCATGGTGGCCACCCGGTCGCGCTGGCCGGCTGACACCACGGGGCCCACCGCCGTGGCGGGATCGAACGGGTCGCCGGTCACCAGCGATCCGGCTGCGTCGGCCAGCGCCGACACCAGGTCCTCGTAGCGGCCGGGGCCGGCGAGCACCCGGCACGGGGCGGTGCAGTCCTGGCCCGAGTTGTAGTAGCCGGCCTCGGCGAGGGTGGCCACCACGGCGTCGAGGTCGGCGTCGTCGAACACCACCACCGGGGCCTTGCCCCCGAGCTCCAGGTGCACCCGCTTCAACGTGTCGGCCGCGTTGCGGGCGATGAGCTTGCCCGTGGCCACCTCGCCGGTGAGCGACACCATGGCGATGCCGGGGTGGCGCACGATGGCGTCGCCCACCGTCTCGCCCTG
>CAZIVZ010000116.1:0-8978 GCA_964542495.1 uncultured Aquihabitans sp. | reverse complement strand
GGGCGTAGGCGATGGCCGTGAGGGAGCCCTTGGTGACCTTGCCCACCAGCACCACCACGGTGTTGGTGCGACGGCGCACCTTCTCGCCCGGCTCCGCCGCCAGCCGCCGGTCGGTCCGCAGGTAGTGGCGGTGGATGCGGCGGAACACCAACACGATGAGCGGGATGACCACCACCGGGATCCACGCGCCGATGGTGAACTTCGACACCACCACCACGCCGAGCACGACGGTGGTGGCCAGGCAGCCCACGGCGTTGATCGCCAGGCCGCGCTGCCAGTTGGGCTCCTTGAGCTTGAGGTGGTGCTTGATCATGCCGAACTGGCTGAGCGAGAAGCCGGTGAACACGCCCACGGCGTAGAGCGGGATCAGCGCCGACACCTGGGCCTGGAACACCACGATGAGCACGCCGGCCATGCCCGACAGGGCGAGGATGCCGTTGGAGAACACCAGCCGGTCGCCGCGGTTGCCGAGCTGGCGCGGGAGGTAGCCGTCGCGGGCGATGAGCGAGCTCAGCCGCGGGAAGTCGGCATAGGCGGTGTTGGCCGCCATCACCAGGATCGCGAACGTCCCGAACTGCAGGCCGTAGTACAGGAAGTTGGTGCCGCCGAAGATCGACTTGGCCATCTGCGACAGCACGGTCTCGCCGCCCTCGTCGACCACGGGCTTGAGGTGGTGGGCGAGCGTGGAGATGCCGAGGAAGCCGATGCCGAGGATGGCCGCCATCATGGCGAGCGTCTGCGAGGCGTTCTTGGACTCCGGCTTTCGGAACGCCGGCACGCCGTTGGAGATGGCCTCCACGCCCGACAGCACCACCGCACCGGAGCTGAAGGCCCGCAGGATGATGAACAGCGACGCCGACGCCATGAGCGTGTGCTCCTCGGCGTAGTGCCGGGCCAGTTCGGCGCTGGTGTGGAGCTCGTGGAGGTCGCCGGTGAAGAGCTTGTAGAAACCGCCGGCGAGGAAGGTGAACAGCATCACCACGTAGAAGTAGGTGGGGACGGCGAACACCTTCCCCGACTCCTTCAGGCCGCGCAGGTTGCCGAGGCACATGACGGCCACGAAGAACAGCGCCAACCCGATGCGGATCGTGGCCTTGTCGTTGAACCCGAAGGCCGACCCGATGGCCAGCACGCCCGACGAGATCGACACCGCCACGGTCAGCGTGTAGTCGACGAGCAGCGAGGCGCCCGCCACCAGCGACGCGGTGGCCCCGATGTTCTCCCGGCTCACCACGTAGGCCCCGCCGCCGTCGGGGTAGGCGTGGATGGTCTGGGTGTAGCTGGTGCCCACCACCACGAGCAGCACCACGGCGGCCACGGCGATGGGCACCAGGTAGTTGTGCGACGTGGGGAAGACCACCGCCGTCAGCAGTACGAGGAGCATCTCCTCGGTGGCGTAGGCGGTGGACGAGATGGCATCGGAGGCGAACACCGCCAGCGCGGTGGGCTTGCCGATCCGCTGGTGCTCCTCCTCGCTGCTGGCGATCGGGCGGCCCACGATGAGGCGCTTGAACGGGGAGGTCATGCTCCCGATCCTCCTTGGCTGAGGTGGCCGACGTGGCCGACGTGGAAGGGCACCGAGGTGACCACGGTGTTGGGTCGGTTCCGCAGGCGGGTGCGCAACACCAGCGCGCTCTGGTTGTGGAGCAGTTGCTGCCACCACCGCTGGAGCGCGAACTCCGGCAGCACCACGGTGACGAAGTCGTCGACGTGGCGGTCGTCGAGGTCGTCGATGTACCGCAGGATGGGCCGCGACAGCTCCCGGTACGGCGAGTACAGCGTGACGAGCTCCACCGGGATCTTGTGGGCTTCCCACTGCTGGTTGATGCGCTCCTGGTCCTCGACGCCGGCCACCACGGTGACCGCCACGAGCCGGTCCGGGTTGAGCGAGCGGGCGTAGGCGATGGCGGTGAGCGATCCCCGGGTGACCTTGCCCACGAGCACCACCACGGTGTTGGTGCGGCGCCGCGCCTTCTCCTCCGGGGGCACCTCCAGCAGGCGGTCGAAGTCGGTGTAGTGGCGGTGCACGCCCTTGAGCAGCATCACGATCACGGGGATCACGATCACCGGGATCCACGCCCCCTCGGTGAACTTCGACACGATCACGACCAGCAGGACCACCCCGGTCATGAAGCACCCGAGCGCGTTGATGGCGAACCCCTGGGCCCACTTGGGCTCGCGGAGGCGCAGGTGATGCCGGCACATGCCGTACTGCGACAGGGTGAACCCGACGAACACTCCCACCGCGTAGAGCGGGATCAGGGCGCTCACCTCAGCCTTGAACGCCACGATCAGCGCGCCGGCCATGCCCGACAGGATGAGCACGCCGTTCGAGAACACGAGGCGGTCGCCTCGGTTGGCGAGCTGGCGTGGCAGGTAGCCGTCGCTCGCGATGTTCGAGGAGAGCTGCGGGAACCCGGCGAAGGCGGTGTTGGCCGCCAGGATCAAGATGCCGAAGGTGGCGAACTGGAGGGCGTAGTAGAGCACCGTGGCCTTGCCGAACACCGCGCCGCCGAGCTGGGAGAGGACGGTGTCTCCGCCCTCCTCGAACACCGGGTGCAGGTGGGTCGACAGGTAGCTCACCCCGAGGGTGGTGGCGGCCAGGATCAGCGCCATCAGCGTGAGGGTGGTGGCGGCGTTCTTCGACTTGGGCTTGCGGAACGCCGGGACGCCGTTCGACATCGCCTCCACACCCGCCAGCACCACGGCGCCCGACGAGAACGCCCGCAGCAACATGAGCAGGCTCACCGAGCCGGTGAGCTTGGCCAGGTCGGCACCCTCCTCCTCGGCGAAGCGGCGGGCGGCCTCCTCGTTGCCCGCGATCGAGCCGAGGTCTTGGAACCCGATCCGGTAGATGCCGTACCCGATGAGGGCGGTGAGCAGCAGCGTGTAGGCGTAGGTGGGCACCGCGAAGATCCGCCCTGCCTCCTTCATGCCGCGGAGGTTCCCGACCGCCATGAGGGCCACGAACCCGAGCGCCAGGCCGACGCGCAGGTTGACGTTGTCGTTGAAGTGGAACGCCGAGCCGATGGCGAGCACACCCGACGACACCGACACGGCGACGGTCAGCGTGTAGTCGACGAGCAGCGACGCTCCCGCCACGAGTGCGGCGTCCTGGCTGATGTTCTCCCGGCTGACCACGTACGCCCCGCCGCCGTCGGGGTAGGCGAAGATCGTCTGGCGGTACGACGTGGAGACCACCGCCAGCAAGAAGACCGACACCAGCGCCATGGGCACGAGGTACCGGTGCGTCTGCGGGAAGGTGGCGGCGGCCAGCAGCACGAACAGGATCTCCTCGGTGGCGTACGCCGTGGAGGAGATGGCGTCGGAGGCGAACACGGCGAGTGCCGTGGGCTTGCCGAGAGCCTGGTGCTCCTGCTCGGAGCTGGCGAGGGGACGACCCACCAGGAGGCGCTTGAACGTGGAGGCCATTGGCTCTTTCGCACCGCCGACCCGGGGGTCGGCTGACGAGGACGGGACGGACCGGCTGATCGTATGGTCACCGAGCGGAACGGCAACAGTCCGCCTCCCGGCGGCTCCGACAGGTTCGCGTCAGGGTGCAGCACCCCCGGCGACGGGCATAGGCTCCGCCCTCGTGCCCGGTCCTGGGCGCGGAAGGTTGGTCTGCGCAGTGCACGTCGTCGTCGTCGGTTGTGGGCGGGTGGGGAGCGGCCTGGCCCGCACCCTCGAGGAGAGCGGCCACACGGTGGCGGTGGTGGACCGCCGGTCCAAGGCGTTCGACCGGCTGCCCGCCGACTTCGCCGGCGACACCGTGCTCGGCGTCGGCTTCGACCGCGATCGCCTCAGGGCCGCTGGCATCGAGCGGGCCACCGCCCTGGCCGCGGTCACCAACGGCGACAACTCGAACATCCTCGTGGCCCGGGTGGCCCACGAGACCTTCGGCATCGAACGTGTGGTGGCGCGCATCTACGACCCCCGTCGCGCCAAGATCTACGAACGACTCGGCATCCCCACCATCGCCACCGTGGAGTGGGCCACGGAGCGGGTGCTGCAGCGCATCCTGCCCGAGCGCCCCACGTCCCAGTGGATCGACGCCAGCGCCCGGGTGCTGCTGATCGAGCGCCCGGTGCCGGCCGTGTGGGCTGGGCGCAAGACCGAGCAGCTCGACGTGCTCGGACACGCCCGCGTGGCCGCGATCACCCGGTTGGGCGAGGGCTCGGTGGCCGGGCCGGACACGATCCTGCAAGAGGGAGACCTCGTGCACGTGATGTTGAGCGGCGATTCGATCGACCGCTTCGACCAGCACCTCGCTGGCGGACCTCAGGCCGGAGGCCACTGATGCGCATCGTGATCGCCGGCGCCGGGAGCGTCGGCACCTTCATCGCCGAAGACCTCGCCAAGGCGGGCCACGAGGTGGTCATCGTCGAGGTCGACGCCGACCGGGTGGCGCAGGGCGAGCGCCTGGGCGAGCCCGCCGGCGTCACCTGGGTGGCCGCCGACGCCTGCGAGGTGAGCGAGTTCGCCCGAGCGGGCGTCGACCAGGCCGACGTGGTGGCCGCCGTCACCGGCGATGACGAGGACAACCTCGTGATCTCCCTGCTGGCCAAGCAGGAGTTCGCCGTACCCCGCGTGGTGGCCCGCGTGAACAACCCCAAGAACGAGTGGATGTTCACCGAGATGTGGGGCGTCGACGTGTCGGTGTCCACCCCGCACCTGCTCACCGCCCTGGTGGAGGAGGCGGTGTCCGTGGGCAGCCTGGTGCGCCTGCTGTCGTTCGAGGGCGGCCGGGCCCGCCTGTCGGAGGCCACCCTCACCGACACCTCGCCCAGCGTGGGCAAGGACCTCGCCGAGCTGGGCCTGCCGCGCGACTCCACCGTGGTGGCCATCATCCGCGACGACCACGTGATCGTCCCGCGCGGCGACAGCGTGCTGCGGGCCGGCGACGAGGTCCTGGTGCTCACCACCCCCGATGCCGAAGACGACGTGGTGGCCACGCTGCTGGGCTGAGGCACCGGACGCGCCACCGCCGGCCGACCCGAGGGGCCGACCGGCGGTGCACAGGTGGACGAGAGCTACTGCTGGTCGTCGGTGAGCTTGTCGACGGCGTCCTTGGCCTTCTCGGCGGCGGCGTCGATCTTGTCGCTGTGCTTGCCACCGGTCTTGTCATCGATGAGGTCGGCGGCCTTGTCGATGACGTCGTCGGCCGTGTCGGCATGGCCGCTGACCGTGTCCTTGATCTTGTCGATGAAACCCATGGATCCTCCAGGCAGTTGCGGGAGCGCAGACCCGGCAGGCACCGGGCCTGCACAAGACCGTACGGGCTGGTACCCATGACGGGAAGGGGCGAGACCTCGTGGCTGGCCGCTGGCCGCAGGGCGTGGAACAGTGGGCGGGTGCTGAGGAGCCTGCGCAAGAAGCTGTCCACCTCGATCGAGGACATGGAGGACGCGCGCCTCCAGAGCCGCCTCGCCGACCTCGGGGTCACCCCCATCGGCCAGGCGCCCACCCGCACCCCGATCACCCTGGCCGGCGAGGTCCAGGGCCTCCAGGTGGTCCCGCGCGCGGGTTCGCCGTCGCTCGAGGTCACCATCAGCGACGGCAGCGGACGGGCCGTGGCCGTCTTCACCGGTCGTCGGCGCCTCGGCGGCGTCGACTGCGGCCGGCGGATCGTGATCCAGGGCGTGGGCCGCACCGAGCACAACCGGGTGGTCGTGGTCAACCCCTCCTACACCATCGTGGAGTGATCAGGGCTCGTCAACGGCACGCGTCACCTGGGCGGCGAGCACGTCGTCGAGGGCGGGATCGGCGCCGAACGACGGTGCCAGGCTGACCGTGGCGCCCGGGTGACGCCCGGCGGCGGCGGCCACGAGCCGGGGCAGGTCCTCGACGAGGTGGCGGCCGGGGTGCAAGAAGTAGGGCAGCACCACCACCGAGGCGGCCCCATCGGCCACCGCCCGGTCGATCGCGTCGGCCACCGACGGCTCGGTGAGCTCCAGGAAGGCGGGCACCACCGAGGTGGACACCCGTCGGGCCAGGCGGGCGACCACCGCCCGGTGCGCATCGTTCGCGGCGGCGGCGCGGCTGCCGTGGGCGACCACCACCACCGCAGGCGACCGAGGCGGTGTCGGGCGGTCCACCGTCCTACTGGTCCACCGCGAACGCCACCACGCCCGGAAGGTACACGTCCTCCGCGGTGCTGAGCTCGAGGACCGTGCTCGTGGCCCCGGCCGGCAGGGCGCCGGCCAGATCGAAACGGTCCACGTCGAGCCCGAACAGGTTCCGATCCCCGGGCACCGATCCCACCGCCGGCTGACCCAGGCGCGAGGCGGTGGAGTTGAACGTGTTCCCGAGCAGGTTGCACGCGTCGGCCACCGCCCGGCCGCCCACGCTCAGCTGGTCGCCCTGGAGGCCCAGGTCACCCTCGTAGGTGACGGTGGTGACGCTGGCGGCCCCGCTGCCGGCAGCCGGCACGGAGAACCCGCCCACCTCGAGGGCCACGGTGGCGTCGGCCCGCACCTCGGTGAGGCCGTCGAGCACCACCAGGCTGCGTCGGGGAGCCGAGGCGTCGGCACAGGCCACCACCAGGGACCAGCCGCCGTAGGTGCCCTCCCCGGTGGCGAGCGCCACGCCGCCGACGGTCCACGACCCCGCTCCGGCGCCGGCCGCGAGGGCGGTGACGTCGGCCACCCCCTGGTAGCGGGTGCCGAGCACGTCGACCCGTTCGGCCACCACCTCGGCGCGCCCACCGCCGGGCGCGACCACCACGGCTCGACCCACCGCGGACGGGTCCGCGGGCGGTTGGCCTCCCGGCCCCGGAGACAGGTCGGCGCCCCAGTAGAGCGTGGCCGACAGCACCGAGTCTCCACCCGGGCAGGTGGAGACCGCCGACGACGAGTTGGCGGTGGTGGGGTCGGCATCGGTGTCGACGGCTTCCATCACGTGGCTGCCGTTGTCGAGGCTGGTGCCCAGACCCTGGCGCGCCTCGACGCAACCGGGCGAGGCCTCGGGGCACGACACGAGGGTGTTGCCCACCGCCACCACGTCACCCCGCTCAACGGCCGCGAAGCGAGCGGCCATGCCCGTGGGCCGCACGGCGAGGTCGAGGACGGTGGTGGCACCGGCATCGGCGGCGTCGGCCGATCCGGTCACCGAGCCCGACACCTCGGCCCGGTGCGCGTCGGCGGGGGCCGCCACCGGCACGTAGAGCGACGACACCACCCCCGCCCCCACCGCATCGGTGGTGCAGGCGAGCG
Organism: uncultured Aquihabitans sp.; assembly: GCA_964542495.1. Classification (GTDB taxonomy): domain Bacteria; phylum Actinomycetota; class Acidimicrobiia; order Acidimicrobiales; family Iamiaceae; genus Aquihabitans. The sequence goes on along the minus strand of CAZIVZ010000116.1, from coordinate 1,764 downwards.
TGGCCGGGCCCTCGGACGTGCAGCTCCACGCGGGCGACGCCGGGGTGCCCGGCACCGCCGACGGCCGCGGCAGGCCCCGCAGGGCCACGCCCTCGAGGTCGAGCCGGAGGCGGACGGCGTGACCGTCTCCCGCTCCCGAGTTCGACACCGCGGCCACGAGGACGCCGGGCCGGCCGGCCACCACCTGGCCCGCGCTGCTCAGGCTGACCTGAAGCTTCGAGGGGGGCGGCGGCGCGACGGTCGTGGTGGTCGTGGTGACGGGCGGTGCCGTGGTGGACGTGGAGACGACCGGCGGGGCGGCGACGTGTGAGGTGATGTCGGCCGGGGCCGTGCTCGCCGGATCGGGGGCGGTGACGGTCGGGGCAGCCGGCGGCGCGGCGGAGACGGCGGCCGAAGCCGAAGCCGACCGTCCGGGCTCCCGGACCGCCACGTCGGGCCAGGTGGAGGTGGCCGTGGACGTGGCGGTGGGGGCGGTGGACGTGGTGGTGGGCTCCCACGCCCCGGCGGTCTGCACGTTCGGCTCCGGCCCCCGATCGGGGGCCGAAGCCCGGGAGGCACCGGCCACGGCCGGGCCCCCGACGGACGCTGGCGATGGGCCGGCGGCCACCTCCTGGGCGGGGGCGCCGCGAGCGGCGAGGAGGCCGACCGACACGGCCACCACGGCCACCACCCCCGCCGCCACCGCGCTGCGGGCGGGGGTCCCCACGAGCCGCCGGACGCCACGGGCCGCGGCGCGGCCGGCTGTACCCGCGCCTGCGGGGGCCACGGCGGTGGGGTTGGCCAGCTCGGCGAGGTACGCGGCCCCTGCCACCGGACCGAGCACGATCGGTGCCAGCAGGCTGCGCATCGAGGTGTTCACCGTGGCCAGCTCGAGGTAGGCGCCCTGGCACCGATCGCACTCGTCGAGGTGCCCGGCCACCCGTTGCTCCTGTGCAGGAGACAGCCCACCCCGGACGTAGGCGGCGAGGCGGTCGGCCGTGTGGCGGCACTCGCGCGAGCCGGCGTGCTCGACCCCGGCGTGGTGGCTGAGGTAGGCCTGGCGCAGCCCCTCGCGGGCCCGGTACGCCAAGGCGGCGACGGCGTTGGGCTTCATCCCGAGCATCGCCGCAACCTCGGCGGGCGACTCCCCCTCCACCTCGGTGTGCCAGAGCACCATGCGCCAGCGCTCCGGGAGCGACGCGAAGGCTGCTGCCGCCGTCTCCCGTTCGAAGTCGGCCAGCACCGGATCGTCGCCGATCGAACCCTCCTCGACCTCGTGCTCCACGGGGGATTCGCGGCGCTCGCGGTCGGTGCGGTCATAGGCCAGGCGACGGATGGTGCTGAGCAGGTAGGGCCGAAACGCCGTGTCGGGACCACCGCCGCGCTGGAGCGCGGCCAGCACGCGGGCGAAGCCCTCGGACACGAGGTCGTCGGCATCCGAGGCCGACCGGCTCATGCGCCATGCCAGGGCCCGAGCGGAGCCGACGTGGCGCCGGTGGAGGAGCCCGTAGGCGTCGGTGTCGCCCATCCGGGTCCGACGGATGAGCGCGATGTCGGAGTCGTCGGTGTAGTCGAGATCGGAGATGGCCAAGCCAGGCACTCGCTCGTGGGGAGGGAGGGAAACCCGATCGATCGCCCGGATCGGTACGTCCCCAGCCTAGGACCTCGAACCCGGGAGGGGCGGGTCGGACGGCCGTTCCTGTCCGCTTCCTGGCGCCTCGGCGGCGGCCGACGGCCCGAGGACCTCCGGGCCGAGGACCCAGGCCGCGAGGGGCAGCCGGGAGG
>CAZIVZ010000115.1:7034-9073 GCA_964542495.1 uncultured Aquihabitans sp. | reverse complement strand
CCCCCGAGGCGCAGTTCGTGGTGGACCACGTGGAGCACGACATCGCCTTCGTGCTGGAGAACCTGGGCACCGACGCGCGGTCCATGCGCCGGCGGGTGGAGGAGGCCCTCGACGCGCTGGCCGTGGCCCACCTGCGCGACCGCTCCCCCGCCACCCTGTCGGGCGGCGAGCGCCAACGGTGCGCCATCGCCGGAGCGCTGGCCGCGGCGCCGTCGGTGCTCGTGCTCGACGAGCCCACGTCGATGCTCGACCCGCAAGGTGCCGACGACGTGCTGGCCGCGCTCGGCCGCCTCAACGACGATCTCGGGACCACGGTGGTGGTGGCCGAGCACCGCCTCGAGCGGGCCGGCCCCCTCGCCGATCGGGCACTCGTGCTGGCAGCCGGCGCCGTCACCGCCGACGGGAACCCGGCGGCGGTCCTCGCCCCGCTGGCCGGAGCCCCGCCCGTGACCCACCTCGGCCGCCTGCTCGGCTGGGACCCCCCGCCGCTGACCGTCCGCGACGCGCGCACGGCCCTGCGCGCCGCGGGCGGGCCGCCGGCCTGGGCCACGGTTCCCGCGCCCCCCGCCGAGCCATCTCCGGCACCGGGTGAGGTGCTGGTGGAGGTGAGCCGGGCGGCGGTTGCGCACGGCCCGCGGACCGTGCTGGGCGGGGTGGACCTCGACGTGCGGTGCGGAGAGGTCGTGGCGGTGCTCGGCCGCAACGGCTCGGGCAAGACCTCGTTGCTGCGCCTGCTGGCCGGTGCCCACCAGCCGTCGGCCGGATCGGTCGACGCCCGGGTGCCGGTGGCCTACGTGCCCCAGGAGCCCGACTCGCTGCTGTACTCGTCGACCGTGCGCGCCGAGGTGGAGGCCACCCTCGCCCTCCTCGGTCGCCGCGATCCCCCCGCGGTGGACCGGTGGCTCGACGCCCTGGGTCTCCACGACCTGGCGGACCGCCACCCCCGCAGCCTGTCGGTCGGCCAGCGCCAGCGGGTGGCCATCGCCGCCGTGGCCGTGGGCGACGCGCCGGTGCTGGTGCTCGACGAGCCCACGCGCGGCATCGACGCCGCGTCCCGGCACGCGCTCGAGCGGGCGCTGCTCGCCCACCGCGACGGCGGGGGTGCCGTGGTGCTCGCCACCCACGACGTGGAGCTCGCGGCGCGCGTGGCCTCGCGCGTGGTGGTGCTCGGCGACGGCGATGTGGTGGCCGACGGTCCCGCGCGCGACGTGCTGGCCGGGTCGCTCTTCGCGCCACAGGTCCTGCGGGTCCTCCCGCCGTTCCTCACCGTCGACGAGGTGGCCGCCGCCCGCTCGTCGACCGAGGCCACGCCGTGACCGCCACCGCACCCCACCTCGCGGCGCCGGCCTCGCGCACCGTGGCGCTCGTGGGCCGGGCCCGGGCGTCGGTGGTCTACCTGCTCGTGCTGGTGGTGGGCCTCGGCGCGTTCCTCTACCCGTTCTGGCTCCCGGCCCAGGCCCTGCCGAACCAGGCCCACGCCGGCGATGCACCGCTCGTGGCCGCACTGGTGGGGGCGCTGGCGGTGGCGGCGGTGACGCTCGAGGTGCGGCGGGGCACCATGAACGGCGCCACCGTGGCCGTGCTCGGCATGCTCTCCGCCCTCGCCGGCCTGATGAAGCTGCTCGACCTGCCCGGCGGCGGCAGCGGCCTGTTCTTCCTGGTGGTCCTCGCCGGCGCCGCGTTCGGTCCCCGCTTCGGGATGCTGCTCGGCCTCACGTCGTTCGTGGTGTCGGCCGTGCTGTCGGGCGGTATCGGCCCCTGGCTGCCGTTCCAGATGCTGGCCCTGGCCGCCATGGGTGCGGGGGCAGGTCTGGTCGGTCGCGCCACGCGCCACCTCCGGCCGTGGGGCGAGGTCGGGCTGTTGGCCCTCTACGGCTGGGTGTGGGGGTTCGTGTTCGGGGCGATCATGAACCTGTGGTTCTGGCCGTTCCAGCGGGGAGGCGGGGACCTGAGCTGGGAACCGGGCCTCTCGTTCGCCGAGACGCTCCAGCACTACTGGTCGTTCTACGTGGCCACCTCGTTCGCGTGGGACGCCGCCG
>CAZIVZ010000115.1:0-6934 GCA_964542495.1 uncultured Aquihabitans sp. | reverse complement strand
CTCCAGCACTACTGGTCGTTCTACGTGGCCACCTCGTTCGCGTGGGACGCCGCCGGGGCGCTGGCCAACGCCGTGATCATCCTCGCCGTGGGCCGCCAGCTCATGGCCACGCTGCGGCGCCACGCGCAGCGCCTCGAGCCGGTGGTGCTCCTCGAAGCGTCCTGACGGCGAGGGCGCGTCGCCCGATCAGCCGCCGACGAGCCCGAGCACCTGGTCCACCGAGGCCTTGCCGTCGAACACCACCTCGCCGTCGCGCAGGGCGATGCAGCGGCCGACCCGATCGACGTAGGCGGGGTCGTGGGTGGCCACCACCGTGGCGGCACCGTCGGCCTGGACCTCCTCGAGCAGCTCCAGCAGGACGAGCTTGCCGGGCTGGTCGAGGCCCACGAAGGGCTCGTCGACCAGCAGCAGCGAGAACGGTCGCACCAGCGCCAGCACGATCGAGGTCTTCTGCCGGAGGCCGCGGCTGAAGCGCGAGGGGAGGTCGTCGATGCGGTCGCCGAGGCCCAGGCGCTCGCACAGGTCGAGCGCGTAGTCGTCGAAGCCGTCACCGCCGTGCAGGCGCGACACGTACTCGGCGTGTTCACGCAGCGAGAGGTCGTCGTAGAGCACCGGATCGTCGGGCAGGAACGAGGTGGTTGCCCGCGCTTCCACGTCGCCCAGATCGAAGCCGGCGATCTCGAGCTCCCCGCCGGTGCGGTCGAGCAGGCCGGCGGCCATGCGGAGGAACGTGGACTTGCCCGAGCCGTTGTGGCCGATCAGGGCGACCGAACCGCCCGCCTCGACCGTGAGGTCCATCGGGTGGAGAGCCACGAGGTCGTCATAGGTCTTGGTGAGGCCGGTGGCGACCAGCGCCGGTGCGGTGCTCATTGCTTCGTGTCCCTTCGTCGCCCGATGGGCTTGGCGCTGGTGCCGCCCCGGAACCCGGGGGCGGGTTCGGCGGGCTTGGGCTTGGGCTTGGCGGGTGGCTTGGGCTTGGCCGCCACCCGGGGCTCGGCCGGTGCCGCGTCCGTGCCGGTGTCGGTGTCGGTGTCGGTGTCGGCGGGCAGGCCGGCCAGGCGGCGCGACGCCGCCAGCGCCTCGCGCTCGCGCGCCTCGGCGGCCTCGCGCTCGACCGCCGCCTTCTCCACCACCGCGGTGGGCGACATCTGCTCGGCTGCCTGTCGCAGCCACTCGTGCACCGCGTCGTGGAAGCGCACCCACCCTGCGACCATCACCGCCAACGACACGAGCGGCAGCGAGACGGTGAGCGCAGCCGACATCGGCGGCGGGTCCGAGATCCCCCGCTCGGCGGCGCGGGCCGCGAGCAGCGGGAGGATCCCGAGCACGGCCAGCCCGGGCGGCCACGCCGTGCGGACCACGGTGCGCATGCCGGCGATCTCGGGGGTGGTCATGGCCAACACGTCGACGGCCTGCGGCGCGCCCTGGACCACACTCACCACCGCACCGCACCCGGCGAGCAGCCCACCGACGGCGCCCACCAGCAGGGCCGGCCCCACGGGCACCGGCGAGCCGAGTGGCACCAGGGCGGCCAGGCCGGCGAGCAGTCCGGTGAGCACCGACACCAACCCCACCACGGGCAGGTGCTGGAGGAACAGCACGCCCCGGTCGAACGGGTAGAGGTCGGTGCGGCCCGGGTGGTCGATCTCCTGGCCGAGGGGCTCGGCCGCATCGAGGGCGGCCACCCACAGCGCCAGGCCGGCCAGGAGCACCAGCGGCGTGGTGCCCGCCCACGCCCCGCGCAGCGCCAGGCCCGCCACCAGGGCCAGCACCAGCACGCGCCCGATCCGGCTGGCGGGCCAGCGGGCCACGCTGCGCAGGCCGCGCTGGAACACCGGGTAGGTGGCGTGGGCGCGCACGGGCGGGATCCACGGGCGCGAGCGAGGCCGCTCCTGGGCCAGCTGGCGCCGCAGCACCAGCACGGTGCGCAGGTCCTGGAGCGTCACCGCGAAGCGCAGCTGGCCCACCAGGGCGGTGCGGCGCTCGGCCGCCTCGAGCGAGGTGCCCGACACCAGCCGCATGCCCAGCGCCACCAGCACCACCGCCAGCAGCGGCCCGAGGAGGCCGAGCGCGTCGGCCTCGAGCGGCCAGAGGGCGAGGCGACCGGCGATCGAGCCCGGCGCAGTGGGGGCGCGGTCGAGCGCGTCGGCCACCGACCACGCCACCAGGGCGCCTCCCGCCGCGGTGGCGAGCCCAGACCGCAGGCCGGTGCCCGCCGCCACCAGGGCCGACCCGAACCCAAGGCCCACCACGGTCACGCCGAACAGCGCGCCCATGGCCATCCACTCGCCGCCGTTGCCCGGCAGCCGGCGCATGGCGAGCTGGCCGGCGGTGGCGCCGATGGCGGCCGACGCGAAGCACAGGAACCGCAGCTGGCGCCAGGCCGGGCCCCGCAGGGCCACGCCCCGGTCCACCGGGGAGAGCAGCACGTGGCGCACGTCGGCGCGCTCCAGCGCCAGCGGCCCGCCCCGGCTGCCCGAGCGCAGGCCCAGGAACACGGCGAGGGCGGCGATGGTGCCGAGCACGGCGGCCCCGTGGGCGCGCACGTCGACCAGGGTGGAGGGTGCCACCCGGTCGTCGCCGACCGCGCCCGACAGCAGCACCACGGCCACGATGGCGAGGAGGCCGGTGATGTACACCTGGTACAGGGCATCGACCCAGTGGATCTCCGCCACCCGCTGCTTGCGCCGGGCGCGTCGGAGGTCGCCGACGACGGCAGCGGATTCAGCGGCGGTGAGCACGGCGGGCGACGCTACCGCCGCATGCACGCCCAGCGACAGGCGGCCCGAGGCGGGCTACTCCTCGACGAGCTCGATGAGCACACCGTGCAGCGCCTTGGGGTGCACGAACGCCACCGTGGTGCCCCGGCTGCCCGGGCGCGGGACCTCGTCGAGCACGCGGTGCCCGGCGGCCTTGACCGCTTCGAGCGCCTCGGCGCAGTCGGCCACCCGGTAGCCGATGTGGTGCAGCCCGGGGCCCTTCTTGTCGAGGTACTTGGCCACGGGCGAGTCCTCGCGCGTGGGGGTCAGCAGCTGGATGTAGCTGTCGGCCACCTTGAGCAGGGCCTCCTCGACGCCGTCGGACTCCACGATCTCGCGGTGATCGACGGTGACCTCGAAGGTCTCCCGGTAGTCGGCGATGGCGGCGTCGAGGTCCTCGACGGCGATGGCGATGTGGTCGATCTCGGTGAGCAGGCTGCCGACCGAAGCGGCGGCCACGTCGATCTTGTCGTCGTTCTCGAGCGGGTTCTTGGCTTCGAGGCCCATCAGACGGCCGCCTTCTGGAACAGGGTGATCTTGTCCTCGCCGACCTTGGCCCGGAACTCGGGGTCGTCGATGCCCAGGCCGGCCTCGGGCGCCAGGCACAGCACGCCGGCCTTGCCCTCGATCTCGTTCTTGTGCACGGCCAGGGCCGCCTCGCCGGTCTGCTCGAGGGCGTAGGTCTTGGACAGCAGCGGCTGGACCTTGCCCTCGGCCACCAGCTGGTTGGCGGCCCACGCCTCCTTGTAGTTGGCGAAGTGGGAGCTGACGATGCTCTTGAGCTTCATCCAGAGGTGGCGGTTGTCGAACTCGATCATGTAGCCGGAGGTGGCGGCGCAGGTGACGATCTTGCCGCCGCGTGCCGCAGCGAACACCGATGCCCCGAAGGTGCTGCGTCCGGGGTGCTCGAACACGGTGTCGACGTCTCGCCCGATCAGGCCACGGATGTCCTTGCCCAGGCGGCGCCACTCCTTCTCGTCCTGGGTGTGCTCGTCGGACCAGAACTGGTAGCCGGCCTCGCGCCGGTCGATCACGTGCTCGCAGCCCATGGCACGCAGCAGGTCGGCCCGCTTGGACGACGACACCACGCCCACGGGGATGCCGCCCCCGTTCAGCACGTACTGCACGGCGTAGCCGCCGATGCCGCCGGTGGCGCCCCAGATGAGCACGGCCTGGCCCTGGCGGAGGTCTCCGGCGTGGGGGCTCACGATCATGCGGTACGACGTGGAGTTGCACAGGGCGTTGCACGCCGCCTCCTCCCACGTGAGGTGGGCGGGCTTGGGCATGAGCTGGTTGGCCTTCACCACGGTGAGGTCGGCCAGGCCGCCGAAGTTGGTCTCGAAGCCCCAGATCCGCTGGTTCGAGGCGAGCATGGAGTCGTCGTGCGCCGACGGGTCCTGGTCGTCGAGGTGGTTGCAGTGGATGGTGACCCGGTCGCCCGGCTTCCAGTTGCGCACCGCCGAGCCCACCCGCAGCACCACGCCGGCACCGTCGGAGCCGACCACGTGGTACGGCAGGGCGTGGCGGGCGCCCCACACGCTCTCCTTGCCGAGGCGGTCGAGGAACCCGAACGTGGACAGCGGCTCGAAGATCGAGGTCCACACCGTGTTGAAGTTGATGGCCGACGCCATCTGCGCCACGTACACCTCGTCAGGCGCCAGCTCGGGGGTGGCCACCTCGCCCACGTGCAAGGACTTGCGGGGGTCCTTGTCCTCGGACGCGACCCCTTCCCACATGGCCTGTTCGTCCCGCTTCACGTACGCGGCGCGGTACGACTCCGGCAGCGGGAGGTTGGCCAGCTCGTCGCCGGACGCGCCGGCCTGGATCGCTTCGAGGATCGCCTGCATGGCCGGCATCCTAGAGGCGTCCCCGAAAGGTCGGCCAAGCCGCCGTCCGCGTCCACTCAGCCCCGCCTGACCTGCGCCGATAGGCTCCCGCTGTCCGCTTTGACCCATTGGAGCATCCGCAGATGTCGCTGTCGCCTCTCGAGATCGCCAACAAGGAGTTCCTGGTCGGCCTGCGTGGCTACGACAAGGAGGAGGTCCGCTCCTTCTTGCGCACCGTCGCCGTGGCCTTCGGCAACGCGCAGGAGGCGGCCGAGGCCGCCCCACTGCCACCCGAGCCTGAGGCCGAGGCCATCCCGGTCGCCGCGCCCGAGCCCGAGCCGTCGCCCTCCACCGCCGGCACGGACTGGGCCGAGCTCGGCGACGAGATCGCCGCCGTGCTCCGCACCGCCCACGAGCAGGCTGGCGCGCTGCGCGCCGAGGCCGAAGCGGCCGCGGCGTCCATCCGCCAGCAGGCCGACGCCGACGCCGCCGCCGCCCGCGACGCCGCCACGGCCGAGGCAGAGGCCGTGCGCGCCGCGGCCGAGCAGGACCGCACCGAGGCGGAGGGCAAGCTGGCCCAGGCCCAGAGCGACGCCCTCGGGCTGGTGGCCGACGCGCAAGCCCGCGTCGACCACCTCATCGAGAGCTCCCGCCAGCGGGCCCAGGACGAGGCCAACGCCGCCGTGGCGCACCTCAGCGCGCAGACCGCCACCCTCACCGAGGAGCGCGAGCAGCTCCGGACGCAGCTGAGCGACCTCCGAGCGCGGCTCGACAAGGCGCTCAACACCATCGACGGCTGAACCTTCGGGCATTCGGCTTCCCGTCGCTCCCCCGCGACCCGGGCGACGCCGGATGGACACGCGAGCGGGTGCCCTCGGTACGCTGACGGGACCATCACTCCCACACCCCGAGGGGAAACCGAACATGGCTGGATCCGTCATCGTCGCCGGCGCTCGCACGCCGGTCGGGAAGCTGTCCGGCGCGCTGGCCAGCTTCAGCGCCGCCGACCTCGGCGGCTTCGCCATCAAGGCCGCGCTGGAGCGGGCCGGGATCACCGGCGAGCAGGTCGAGTACGTCTTCATGGGCCACGTGCTCCAGGCCGGTGCCGGCCAGATCACCGCCCGCCAGGCCGCGGTCAACGGCGGCATCCCCATGGGCGTCCCCGCCACCACCGTCAACAAGGTCTGCCCGTCGGGCATGCACGCCCTCTACCTGGCCGACCTCATGGTCCAGGCCGGCGAGGCCGACGTCGTGGTGGCCGGCGGCATGGAGAGCATGACCAACGCCCCCTACCTGCTGCCCGGCGCCCGTGGCGGCTACCGCATCGGTGACCAGAAGGTGGTCGACTCGATGATGTACGACGGCCTGTGGGACCAGTTCGACCACGTGGCCATGGGCGCCAGCACCGAGGCCTACTGCGCCAAGGAGCCCAACGGCATCTCCCGTGAGGCCCAGGACGCCTTCGCCGCCGCCTCGCACCAGCGGGCCGCCGCCGCGTTCAAGAACGGCCTGTTCGACGACGAGATCGTCCCGGTCGAGGTCCCCCAGCGCAAGGGCGACCCGGTCGTGGTCAGCGAGGACGAGGGCGTCCGCGGCGACACCACCGCCGAGAGCCTCGCCAAGCTGCGGCCCGCCTTCGACAAGGAGGGCAACATCACCGCCGGCAACGCCAGCCAGATCTCCGACGGCGGTGCCGCCCTCGTGGTGATGAGCAAGGCCAAGGCCCAGGCGCTCGGGGCGCCGGTGCTGGCCGAGATCGTGGGCTACGGCCAGGTGGCCGGCCCCGACGCCTCGCTGCTGCACCAGCCCTCCAACGCCATTGCCAAGGCGCTGGAGCGGGCCGGCAAGACCGTGGCCGACGTCAGCCTCTTCGAGCTCAACGAGGCCTTCGCCGCCGTGGGCCTGGCCTCCATGGCCGACCTGGGCATCACCGACGAGGTCACCAACGTCAACGGCGGGGCCATCGCCATCGGCCACCCCTTCGGCATGTCGGGCGCCCGCGTCACCCTCACGCTGGCCCTCGAGCTGGCCCGCCGCGGTGGCGGGCTCGGTGCCGCTGCCCTCTGCGGCGGCGGCGGCCAGGGCGACGCCATCCTCATCCAGGTGGCCGGCTGAGCTGACCGAGTCTGCGGCGGCGGGCCGGGTGAGCCCAGCCGCCCCCGGGTTCTGGTCGCGGATCGCGCTCCTGGGAGACGTGTTGCGCGACCAGAGCCCGAGACCGCGACCGCTCAGGTGAGCTCGCGGCGGCCTTCGAGGGCGCGGCCGAGGGTGAGTTCGTCGGCGTACTCGAGGTCACCGCCCACCGGCAGGCCGCTGGCGATGCGGGTGACCCGGATGCCGAACGGCTGC
>CAZIVZ010000114.1:0-9123 GCA_964542495.1 uncultured Aquihabitans sp. | reverse complement strand
CCGCTTCGCTGCGGGTCAAGGCTGCCGTGCCCGGCACCGAGACGTCGATGGTGGCGATGGTGGCGCGACCGGCCTGTTCGAGCAGGGCGAGGGCCGCCTCGGACTTGGCCCGGATGCGGGTGGCGTCGCCCAGTTCCACCTCGATCCCGTCGTCGAGGGTGACCAGCAGCGAGCTCGTGTGGCGCTCGACGGTGGCGACCTGGCCGGCCAGCGCGCGCGGCAGGGCGGCCACCACGGCCACCGCACCGCGGGCCTGGGGCGTCAGCCGACGACCCGGTTCGGGCCGCGACGCCGTGACCACGACCGGGAGCTCGGCCCCGGCCGCGGGGCCGAGGACCTGGCCGGTGCGATCCACCAGCACGGCCGTGGGCCCCTCGCCCGCCACCGCCACCGGGCGGCGCTCGGTGACGCGGATGCGGACGGTGCGCGGCCAGTGCGACGTGACCTCGGCACCGGCCACCCAGGGCAGGGCCTCGACCCGGGCCTCGGCGGCGGGCTCGTCGACCGAGACGAGGGGGCGGCCGGGCACGATGCCCGCCGCGCTCTGCACGGCGGGCGCGCCCGAGCGGTCGGCACCGGTCACCACCACCCGGTCGACGGCGAGCAGCGCGGACTGGGTGACGGCGAAGGCACCGGCCACGATGACGACGACCGCGAGCGCGGCCACCAGCCGGCGCCGGCGGCGGCGGCCCTGGTGGCGCGCCACCTCGACGCGGCGGGCCTGCACCCGCGGGTCGATGGGCACGGCCGGAGCCCGCCGGGCCGGGCGATCGCGGGTGAGGGTGCCGGAGCTCACGCGGAGGCTTCCAGCGGGGGGAGCGGGCCGAAGCCCACCAGGCGCGTCTCGGGGTGGAGCACGACGCCGGCGTGGGCGTGGACCCGCCGGCGCACCTCTCCCATCAGCCGCCACACGTCGTCGGCGGAACCGCCCTCGTCGGCCTGGATGAAGTTGGCGTGCTTGGGCGACACCTCGGCGGTGCCGATCCGCAGGCCCTTGGCGCCGGCGGCGTCGATGAGGCGACCGGCGGAGTCCCCCGGCGGGTTGGTGAACACCGAGCCGGCGTTCTGGCCACCGGGCTGGTTGGCCCGGCGCCAGCGGACGATCGCGGCGATCTCGGCTTCGGACGCCTCGACCGATCCGGTCTCCAGCTCGAGCTCGGACCAGACCACCACCTGCGACGGCGCGACCGCGGACCTGCGGTACGCGAGGTGCAGGTCGGTTGTCTCCACCTCTCCATCCTCGCCGCCTGCGAGGTCCACGACGCGGACCCTCGCCAGCGAGGCGGCCACGTCGGACCCGTGGCCCCCGGCGTTCATGCGCACCGCGCCCCCGATCGAGCCCGGCACGCCGACCGCCCACTCGAACCCGGTGAGCCCGGCGGCGGCGCTGCGACGGGCCACCACGGGCAGCGAGGCCGCCCCGCCGGCCCGCAGGGTGGTGCCGGTGACGGTCACCTCGGCGAAGGCCGGGCCGAGCTGCACCGCCAGCCCGGCGAAGCCGGCGTCGGCCACCAGCAGGTTGGACCCCTTGCCCACCACCAGGACCTCCACGCCCGAGCGCCCCACCGCGGCGGCCACCCGGCGGAGGTCGTCCTCGCCCTCCACCAGCACGAACCGGGCGGCCGGTCCTCCCACGCGGTAGGTGGTGAGCGGGCCGAGCGGCACCTGCTCGCGCAGCAGGCCGGGGCGGTCGGCCAGCTCGCGGTCGAGCGCGGCGAGCGTCATGGGACCTTCGCCTCGAGGGCGGCGAGCAGCCGGGCACCCAGCCCGGCGATGTCGCCGGCGCCGACGGTGAGGCACAGGTCGCCGGGCCGGAGGCTGGCGGCGGCCCAGGTGACGGCGTCGTCGAGCGCGGGGACCCAGGCCACCTCGACCCAGGGCCGCTCGTCGAGCACGGCGCCCACGAGGGTGAGCCCGCTCACACCGGGCAGGCCCGCCTCGCCGGCCGCGTACACGTCGGTGACGGCGATCACGTCGGCCAGGGCGAGCGCGGCCCCGAAGTCGGCGCCCTGGTCCCGGGTGCGCGTGTAGCGGTGGGGCTGGAACACCACGACCACGCGAGGCCAGCCCGCCTCCTGCGCCGACGCCAGCAGGGCACGAACCTTGCCGGGGTTGTGGGCGTAGTCGTCGACCACGGTGACGTCGCCGGTCCGGCCGACCACCTGGAACCGTCGGGCCACGCCGACGTAGGGCGCGAGGGCGGCCACCCCCCGGACCGGGTCGACCCCCATGGACGCGGCGGTGGCCAGGGCGACCGCGGCGTTGCGGGCATGGTGGCGACCCGGCGTGCCGATGGTGACCGGGCCCACCTCCCGGCCGTCGACCAGGAGCCCGAAGGTGGTGGTGAGGTGGTCGATCGCCACGTGGTGGATGCGGTAGCGGGCCTCGGGCGACTCCCCCACCGTGATCGCCTCGTGGGCCAGGGCGAGGCGCAGCGCCCGCTCGTCGACGGCGCCCTCCACCCGGGGGTCGTCGATGCACACGATGCGGACGGCCGCCGACGCGAGGAAGCGGTCGAAGGCGGCCTCGATGTGGTGGATCGACCCCCAGTGGTCGAGGTGGTCCTCGTCGATGTTGGTGACCACCGCCGTGGTGGCGCCGATCTCCAGGAACGATCCGTCGCTCTCGTCGGCCTCCACCACGAACGCGCCCGAGGGGCCGCCCCAGCGCGCCGCCTCGCCCAGGCCCAGCGGAACGGCCCCGACCAGGAACGACGGATCGGCGCCGACACCCTGCAACAAGGTGGCCAGCAGGGCCGTGGTGGACGTCTTCCCGTGGGTGCCCGACACGGCCACGGTGGGCCGGGCGGCGCAGATGGCCGCCAGGATCCCCGCCCGGTCGGTGACCTGGCGTCGGGCCGCGGCGGCGGCCGCGAGGTCTTCGGCCGTGGGCGCGAAGGCCGTGGAGTGGGCCACCACCTCGGCGTCGTGGGCGGCGGCGGCGGCGAAGAGGGCGGCGGGCCCCACCACCTCGGTGCGCACGCCGGCCTGGTGCAGGCGGGGGAACACGGCCGTCTCGGTGACGTCGGACCCGGTGACGCGGTGGCCCATGGCGGCCAGGATGATCCCGATGGCGCTGATGCCGGCACCGCCGACGCCCACCAGGTGGATGCGGCGCGGCACCGAGAGGTCGACCGACGCCCGCTCAGCCACGGGCCACGCCCTCGATCACGGCGGCGGCCCGCTCGGCGGCGTCGACCGTGGCCGCCGACCGCATGGCCGCGCCCATCTCGGCCAGCCGCTCGGGGTGGTCGAGCAGGGCGCCCAGCTCGTGCTCGAGGCGATCGGCGTCGAGCTCGGCGTCGGGCACCACCACGGCGCCGCCCGTGGCCTCGACGGCGCGGGCGTTGGCCATCTGGTGGTCCCGCGGCGCGATCGGCAGCGGCACCAGGATCGACGGCAGCCCGGCGGCCATCAGCTCGAAGACGGTGCCGCCCGAACGGGTGACGGCGACGTCGGCGGCGTCGAGCAGCAGGTGCATGCGGTCCTCGTAGGCCAGCACCTGGTAGATCAGGCCGCCTTCGGGGGGCGTGGGGGCGTCGACCACGTACGTGTCGAAGTCTCGGGCGCCCACCACGTGGCGCACGGCGAGGTCGGAGCGGTCCGCCCAGCGGCCCACCACGGCCCGCACCGCCTCGTTGATGCGGCGCGAGCCGAGCGAGCCCGAGAACACCGCGACGACCGTTCGATCCGACGGAAGCCCCAGCGCGGCGCGCGCCTCGGCGGGCCGGGGGTGCTCGGCCATGGCCCGCACCTCGGGGCGCAGCGGGTTGCCCACCACCGTGGCGCGCGGGAGGTCGGTGCCCGGGAACGAGACGGCCGACGCGGCGGCGAACCAGCGCAGCACGCGGTTGACGGCGCCGGCGCGCCGGTTCTGCTCGAGCAGCACGAGCGGCACCCGGCACAGCACGGCACCGACCCCGCACGCGAACGACGCGTAGCCACCCAGCACCACCACCACGGCGGGGCGGTGCCGCCGCACGAGGCCCACGCCGCGCACCAACGCCCGAGCCAGGTCGAGGACCGCGCCCACGTTGGCCAGGGTGAGGCGACGGGCGATGCCGCGGCCGGGCAGCACGTCGACGGTGAACCCCTGGGCCGGGACCAGCTCGGACTCGGGCCCGCGCTCGGCGCCGACGAAGTGGACCTCGGAGTGGTCGTGACCGGCGGCCACCAGGGCCTGGGCCACCGACAAGCCGGGCAGCAGGTGGCCGGCCGTGCCGCCACCGGCCACGAGGGCGAAGGTGCGCTCGGCCATCAGCGAGCGGTGCGGCGAGCCGGGGCGACCGGGTGGCGGGCGATGTTGAGCAGCATGCCCATGGCCGCCAGGTTGACCACCAGCGAGGAGCCACCGAACGAGACGAACGGGAGCGGCACGCCCGTGATGGGCATGATGCTCAGCACGGCGCCGATGTTCATGAACGCCTGCACGGCGAGCCACGACGTGATCCCGATGGCCACCAGCATCGAGAACCGGTCCTGGGCCTGGGCGGCCACCCAGGCGCCCACCGCGGCCAGGGCGAGGAAGAGGGCGACGACGGTGACGGCGCCGAGGAGCCCGAACTCCTCGCCGATCACGGCGAAGATGAAGTCGGTCCAGGCGTACGGGAGGTAGCCCCACTTCACGGTGGAGCGCCCGAGGCCCCGGCCGAACACGCCGCCGTTGGCCATGGCCACCAGCGACTGCACGTTCTGGAGGCCCGAACCGAGGGGATCACCCATCGGGTCGAGGAACCTGAAGAAGCGGGTGCGGCGGAACGGCGTGAGGGCCACGAAGGCGGTGGCGACCAGCGTGCCCACCGCAGTGGCGACGCCGAGCGGCACCAGTGGGACGCCGGCCGCCAACAGCATCACCAGCACCATGGCGGCGATGATGATGGCCGTGCCCAGGTTGGGCTGGAGCATGATCAGCCCGGTCACCCCCGCCAGGTAGGCGAGCACGGGCGCCATGGTCCAGCGCCAGTCGTCGAGGTGCTTCGAGCGCCGTTCCAACAGGTCGGCCACGAACAACAGCAACGCGAACTTGGCGAACTCCGAGGGCTGCACCTGGAGCGGGCCGACCCCGAGCCACCGGGTGGCGCCGTTGGCGGTGAGGCCGACGCCGGGCACCAGCACCGCGACGAGCATGGCCACGGTGACGGCGAGCCAGACCCGGACGTGTCGGCGCCAGAAGTCGATGGAGATGGCGAGCGTGGCGAGCAGGGCCCCCGCGCCCACCACCGACCACATGGCCTGGCGCGCCACGTAGGACCAGGGCGCGCCGCTCTCGCGGACCGAGATCACCGACGAGGCCGACATCACCATGACCAGGCCGATCATGTTGAGCACGGTGACCACGGCGGCGAGCAGCCAGAACGAGCCGGTGGCCGTGCCCGGCAGCACCAGCCGCCGGCGCCGGCTGAGGCCCCGGTGCGAGGAGTGGCCCCGCAGGGCCGGGTGGGTGATGGCGGTGGTCATCCGTTGGCCCCCGGCAGCGTGGTGAAGTCGGCGTAGAACATGCCCAGAGCGAGCGCCGTGGCCAGACCGGCCACGATCCAGAAGCGGACGATGACGGTGGTCTCGGGCCAGCCGTTGAGCTCGTAGTGGTGGTGGATCGGCGCCATGCGGAAGACCCGCCGCCCGAACGTGCGGAACGAGAACACCTGGATGATCACCGACAGCGTCTCCACCACGAACAGGGCGCCCACGATGGGCAGGAGCAGCGCGGTGTTGAGGGTGAGCGCCAGCCCGGCCAGGCCGGCACCGATGGCGAGCGACCCCGTGTCGCCCATGAAGATGCGGGCCGGGTGGGCGTTCCACCAGAGGAACCCGGTGCAGCCGCCCAACATGGCGGCGGCCACCACCGCCAGGTCCAGCGCGTGCTCCACGCCGTAGATCTCGGGGTTCCGGAACGCCCAGAAGCCGATGATGGTGAAGGCGGCGAAGGCGAACAGCGACGAGCCGGCGGCCAGGCCGTCGAGGCCGTCGGTCAGGTTCACGCCGTTGGTGCACGCCATGATCAGCAGCACCGACCACACGACCCAGCCCACCTGGCCGAAGTCGATGTCGAGCAGGCTCGACGTCTCGAACGACGAGTACCGGGTGAACGACAACGTGGTGTGCTGCCCGGTGAACTGCACGCAGGCCACCCCGAACCCGATCGCCACGGTGAGCAGGCCGAGCACCTTCATGCGCTTGTTGAGGCCCAGGTTGCGGGCCCGGGTGATCTTGATCCAGTCGTCGGCGAAGCCGACGGCACCGGCGCCGACCACGAGCAGCAGCACGAACACGCCCGATCGGGTGAAGACGACGCGGCTGCGCAGGTGCGCCACCGTGTAGCCCACCACCGCGCCCGCCACGATGGCCAGCCCGCCCATGGTGGGGGTGCCGGCCTTGGTCTGGTGGCCCTCGGGGCCCTCCTCGCGGATGGGCTGGCCGATGCGGTGCGAGCGCAGCCACTCGATCAGGAACCGGGTGCCCACGAGGGCCGTCGCCAGGCTCAGGCCCCCCGCCATCAGCAGCGCGATCACGAGCGTGGCCCCCCGTGGCCGGCGGCGACCAGCGCGTCGCGCAGCACCTCGCGGTCGTCGAAGGGCACCACCTCGTCGCCGATGGTCTGGGTGGTCTCGTGGCCCTTGCCGGCCACCAGGAGCACATCGCCCGGCCCCGCCTGGGCCACGGCGAGGGCGATGGCGGCGCGCCGGTCGGGCTCGATGTGGACGCTCGTCGTGTCTTCCATGCCGTGGTGCACCTCGGAGATGATCGCAGCCGGGTCCTCGTGGCGGGGGTTGTCGGAGGTGAGCACCACCACGTCGGCCAGGCGGGCGGCGACCTCGCCCATGGCCGGTCGCTTGGAGGGGTCCCGGTCGCCGCCGGCTCCGAAGACCACCAGGAGCCGGCCCTCGCGGGCAAGCTCACGACCGGCGGCGAGGAGCTGCTCGAGGCCGTCGGGCGTGTGGGCGAAGTCGACCACGGCGAGGAACGGCTGGCCCGCGTCGATCCGCTCGAAGCGGCCCGGCACGGGACCGGCAGCCGCCAGCCCGGTGGCCACCTGCTCGGGGTGCACGCCCAGCTCCCCCGCCGCGGTGGCCGCGGCCAGGGCGTTGGCCACGTTGAACCGCCCGGCCAGGCCCAAGCGCACCTCGGCGCCGCGCCAGGTGAACGTGGAGCCGGCAGGCCCGAGCACGAGGTCCTGCGCGTCGGCCAGCTCGTAGCCCACGCTGCGCAGCCGCGCCGCGTCCCGCAGGAGCCGCCCGTGCGGGTCGTCGAGGTTGACCACGGCCACGTCGGCCAGGTCCGGTTCGAACAGGCGGGCCTTGGCCGCGAAGTAGGCCGCCATGTCGCCGTGGTGGTCGAGGTGGTCGCGGCTGAGGTTGGTGAACACCGCCACGCGGAAGCGGGTGCCGTCGACCCGGTGGAGGTCGAGCGCGTGCGAGGACACCTCCATGGCCACCGCGGCCCGGCCCTCGGCGTGCAGGTCGGCCAGGCGGGCCTGCAGGTCGGGGGCCTCGGGCGTGGTCCGGGCACCGGTGAGCGTGCCGATGACCCCGCACGAGCGGCCACCGGCCTCGAGCACCGACGCCAGGAGGTGCACGGTGGTGGTCTTGCCGTTGGTGCCGGTGACGCCCACCACGGCCAGGTGCTCGGAGGGACGGCCGGCGAGCACCGCGGCGAGCGGGCCCATGGCCGCCCGCACCGACGCCACTCGCAGCTCGGGAACCCCGAGCGCGAGGGGACGCTCGCACAGCAGGGCGGCGGCGCCGGCGGCCACCGCGGCGGCGGCGTGGTCGTGGCCGTCGTGGACGGCACCGGGAACGCAGCAGAACAGCGAGCCCGCCTCCACGGCGCGCGAATCGTGCTGGGCCCAGCCGACGGGCACGTCGGCGCGGCCCGTCAGGATCAGGTCGCGGAAGGCGGGGTGGTCGGCCAAGGCCGCCACCGCTTCGGAGAGCAGCACGCCCTCAGCCTTGCGTGGAACGGCGGCTGGAACCGGGATCCTCGTCGCCGAGCTCACGGGCCGAGGCGCTGAGCTCGGGGACGGCCGCCGACGACGCGCCCAGGAGAGCCGGTGGGGGGATCTGCTCGTGGCGCAGCGTCAGCGAGGCCAGCTGAGCGAACACGGGAGCGGCCACGTCGCCGCCGAAGATCGAGGTCTGCGCGTCCTGGATGGTGACGATGATGGACAGGTCGGCCCCGTCGACCCCGCCCACGAAGCTCGACTCGTAGTGGTAGCGGCCGTCGGCATCCTGGTAGGCGTCCTTCGGGTCGGCGTGGGGAGGCGGCTGCGGGATCCGGGCGGTGCCGGTCTTGCCGAAGGGCACGTAGCCGGGGACCGTGGCCCGCGTGCCGGTGCCGTCGGTGACAACCTTGGCGAGGATCTGGCGGATCGCGGCCGCGGTGTCGGCCGACACCACCCGGTGGCGGTCCGAGGCGGCGGTGGGCTCCTTGCCCTCGCCGGTGTCGGTGGCGGCGATGAGCCGGGGCGCCACGTACACGCCGTCGTTGGCGATCACGTTGTAGGCCCCGAGCATCTGGAGCGCGGTCACGGCGATGCCCTGCCCGATCGGCACCGCTCCGATGTCGGTGGGCGACCAGTCCTCGACGTCGGTCATGAACCCGTTGACCTCGCCGGGGAACGCCTCGGACGACCTCCCGAGGCCGAAGGCCCGCAGGTACCCGTCGACCTTCTCCTCGCCCAGCATCTTGGCGATCTTGATCGTGCCGATGTTGGAGGAGGTGACCAGGATGTCGGTGGGCGACCACGTGGCGACGGCATGCGGATCGTGGTCGGAGAACCAGTGGTCGCCCACCAGCAGCTGGTAGGGCACGTCGATCGGCGTGTCCGGGTCGATCAGCCCGTCCTCCATCGCCCCCGCCACGGTGATCATCTTGTTGACCGAGCCGGGCTCGAAGACGGTGCTCACCGGACGGTTGTCACCCGTGTTGGTCACCCGACCCTCGTCGTCGGCGGCCACGCTGGCCATGGCCAGCACCTCGCCGGTGCTGGGGCGGCTGATGATCGCCATCCCCTGCTTGGCTCCCGTGGCCTCGACCTGGTCGGTGAGGGCGTCCTCGGTCGCGTACTGGAGCGACTGGTCGAGGGTGAGGTACAGGTCCGTCCCCGGCTTGGCCGGGTCGAGCTTGG
>CAZIVZ010000113.1:0-9144 GCA_964542495.1 uncultured Aquihabitans sp. | reverse complement strand
CCGTCCACCAGATCCTCCACGACCCCGAGGACCACCACGACTGGCGCATCACCGCGGAGGTGGACCTGCGCGCCTCCGACGACGTCGGCTCCGCCGTCGTCCACGTCACCACCGTCGCCCCCACCCCCTGAACCCCTCAGCGAATGTGGTGTGCGGGAACGGCGTTCCTGTCGGTTTCGCGCGTGAGGTTCGGCGGGCGACGTCGGCCGCGGTCGCCACCTCCGCGCCGAATCGCCTCCACCAGCGGGTGTGGCAGGCTCCCGACATGGGACAGATCGAGATGACGGTGGCCAAGGCGATCGCGGCCGGACGGGTGCTCTACGGCGTCGGCTGCATGGCTGCGCCCCGCACCGTCCTGGGCCCGGCCGCGGCGCGCGCCGAGGGCCCGATGGTCTGGATGGGTCGCACCTTCGGCGTGCGCGACCTGGTGTTGGGAGCCGGCACCTGGATGGCCCTGAGCGACGGGGGCCCGGCGGCGGTGCGCTGGGTGGAGGTGAGCGCCGCGGCCGACGCGCTCGACCTGGTCAACACCGTGGTGTTCGCCAAGGAGATGGACCGGGCCGGCCGCATCGGCGTGGTCGCCCTGGCGGTCCCGGCCACCCTCGGCGGCATCTGGGCCGCCCGAAAGCTGCGCGCCACCGCCTGACGAGCCCCGTCGACCCACGAACCTCACGCGCGAAAGCGGCAGGAACGCGGTTCCCACACACCACATTCGCCAGGGGTTAGGGGTTGGGGTCTTGCGGGGGGAGGTCGAAGTAGGTGGCGAGCTTCGGGAAGCGGGCGGGGAGGCGGCGCAGGCCGGGGAGGGCGAACGCGGCCTCGCTCAGGCTTCCGAGCTCCTCCCAGGTCACCGCGCTCACCGCCAGGCTCAGCGCCATGAGCCGCCCGATCAGGAACAGGTAGCCGAGGATCGCCACCGTGAACCCGATGGTGCCCATCACCTCCGACGCGCTGGCGATCCGGCCGGGCATGTACCACTGCATGAACGCCTGCACCAGCGTCATGACGATCCCGAACAGCGCCGCACCGGGAAGCACCGATCCGGGGTCCCGCGACGAGCGAGGCAGGGCGGCACACACGAAGAACCACCCGATCCCGAGGGTCAGCGCGTTGGCGACCAACGACGTCGAGCCCACAGCCAGCCCGAACGACGCCCGCACCCGGTTGAGCAGCGACGCCGTGAGCAACAGCAGCGCGGCCAGGGCGGTGACCCGAGCCGTGGTGCGCATGGTGGCCTTGGCCCCACGCGCCTCGAGCCCCCACGCCCCGGCGCTGGACCCGGCCAGGACGCCCGTGAGGCTCCGCCCGGCGGAGGCCGACAGGAACAGCCCGGTGAGCAGCAAGGTGACGTGGCGGCCGGTGGTGCCGGACGCCGCGGACTCCACCTGGCTCGCCACCTGACCGGTGATGCCGGCCGTGCTCATCACGCCGCTCATCCCCTTCCCCCGGGTGACCAGGTTGACCAGGCCGACGGCGGCCACGGCCAGCGACGCCGAGAACAGGAACAACCGCATGGCGATGGCACTGCCGAGGACCGAGCCGAAGGCGTCACGATCCCGTTCGTAGAGCTTCACGCCCAGCTCCACCAGCGGGTGCCGGGTACGGCGCCGGGCCAGCTCGGCCGTGGCTCGCTCCCGCTGCTCGTGCAGCCGCTCCCGCTGGCGTGCGAACCGACCCGGAGGCGGGTCGGCAGGGGCCTGGGGATCGGTCACAGGGCGATGATCCCATGCGGCGCGCGCCAGCGGGCCACCCGCGTCGGGTGAGAGCCGGCGCGCACCTGCCCGCCATACTTGTTGGCGTTCACCTCTCACCCCGCTGGAGCTCCGTTGATCCTTCTCTTCATCCTCGTCTGGGGCATGTTCGTCGGCTGGATCGCGAACCTGATCCTGGGCGGGGGCTCGCGACCCGCCGACTGGGGGCCGCTGCTGGTGGCGGGCCTGCTCGGCTCGTTCGTCGGCGGCCTGATCCTCAGCCTGCTCTCCGGCGACGGCTTCAACCTGCGCCTCAGCGGCATCATCGGGTCCATCGTCGGCGCGGTGCTCCTGCTGGCCGGGTACAAGTTCATCCAGGACCGCAAGGGCTAGCAGCTCGTCGCTAGGGTCCCCCGTCGTGAAGCTCACGCTGGCGCACCACTTCGACCACCCGGCCGAGCGGGTCTGGGAGATGTTCCACGACCCGGCCTCGCACATCGCCAAGTTCACGAGCATGGGCCACCGCGACCTGGAGGTGCTGGAGGAGGCGCGCACCGACGACACGCTCGACCTCACCATCCGCCGCACCGTCGAGCTCGACGTGCCGTCGATCGCCAAGAAGGTGATCACGCCCACCAACACGGTCACCTCCGTCGACCACTGGGAGCGGCGGGCCGACGGCACCTACGGCGGGCACTACTCGGTCGACATCAAGGGCGTGCCGGCCAAGACGTCGGGCCTGACCCGCCTGGTGGAAGCCGACGACGGCGGCGCCGACTACACCGTGGAGCTCGAGGTGAAGGTGTCGGTCCCTCTCATCGGCGAGAAGGTGGCCGGCGCCCTGCGCCCGCAGCTCGAAGCCCAGCTCGAAGCCGAGTTCGCCGCCTGCGAGACCTGGCTGGCCGCCCACCCCTGAGCGCCTCGGCGCGCAGGCGGAGCGTTCAGCCCGGGCAGAGCACGTTGGCGGTGCCGTTGGTGGAGGTGACCTCCCCCGTGTCGGTGTCGGCCAGGTAGCTGCCGGCCCCCGGATCGCCGTTGTCGGGCCCGGCCGGCGGCGTGATCCAGATCTCCACCTCCCACAGCCCTGGTCCGGCGCTGGTGGCCGACCACCAGTCCCAGCCCATGCCGCACGACTGGAGGTGGCGGGTCACCAGCGCCACGGCGGCGTCCTCGCCGGAGGTGTCGTCCTCGGTGGGAGGCGGTGTGGTCGGTGGCGCGGTCGTGGGCGCCGTGGTCGGAGTCGGCCGGACCGGCACGTCCTCGGCCGAGCCCACGAACCGGAACGTCTCGATGGCCCGTCGCGCCGCCTCGACGTCGGTCGACGTGGTCATCTGCACCTCCAGCACCAGGTCGAAGGCGGCGTCGGCGACGTCGGGCCCGGCCACCAGCACCAGGTAGGCGCCGCCGTCGTCGGTGCAGCCGGTCCAGAGCTCGGCGAGGCCCTGGTAGGTGCCGGTGTCGACGGGGTAGGTCGAGCTCTCGTCGCACACCGTGCCCAGCTCGGCCTGGTCGCGCCGGCGACGCAGGAGGGCCCGCTGGTCCCCGCTGGTGAGGTCGTGGCTGTAGAGCAGGAGCTTCAGGCCCGGGACGTCGTACTGCTTGGAGAACGCCTCCAGGTCGGGGGCGGTGAAGATCGACGGGACGTCGACCCCGTCGACCTCGCCCACGGTCAGGTCCGAGTCGCTCCACCCCTCGGGCACGGTGACCTCGAGCGTCTCGGTGTCGTCGGCGAGCTCGGTCCACCCCTCCACCGGATCGCCCTCGGGCAGGTCCGCCAGCCCGGAGAGGTCGACGCCGGCCACCTCGTCGGCCTCGGGCTCGCTGGGTTCGGTGGTGGTCCGACCCGATGCCGACGTGGTGGTCGATTCGGCGCGAGAGCTGGTCGTAGCCCCGTCGTCCTCGCCCGACACGCCGCACCCTGCGACGAGCACGGCGAGCGAGGCCACCAGCACCCCGGCACCGGCGGCACGAACCACGTCACGAACCCGCGAACACCTCATGGCCCGATCGTGCGCCCGGACGAGCGAGGCTCCAAGGGGACAAGGTCCCTGCGGCTCGACCTCGAGACCCGGTTCGGCTCAGGCCTCCGGCGGGGCCCAGGGGGGGCGGCGCTTCTCCAGGTAGGCGCCCATGCCGGCGCGGGCCTCGTCGCTGCGGAACAGGTCGGCCGAGAGCTGCTGGGTCCAGGCGAAGGCGTCGTCGACGGCCATGGCGGGCACCTCGGCGAGGAGCCGCTTGCTGGCGGCGAGCGCGCCGGGGCCACCGAGGAGGAGGTCGGCCACGATGGCGTCGACCTCGGCGTCGAGCCGGTCGGCGGGCACGGCGGCGTTGATCAACCCCATCCGGGCCGCCTCGGTGGCCGGGAAGCGGTTGCCGCGCAGGAACGCGGCACGGGCGTCGGCCTCGCGCAGCTTGGGCAGGCACAGGACCGAGATCATGGCCGGGGCCACGCCGAGGCGGACCTCGGTGAAGCCGAACTTCACGTCCTCGATCGCGACCGACAGGTCCATGGCCGCGGCCAGGCCCATGCCGCCGGCCACGCAGTGCCCGGCGATGCGGCCCACGTACGGCTTGGGCGACGTGCGGAAGCGGGCGAACACCCCGGCCATGTCGACGGTGCGGCCGCCGGTGGTGGGCGACGACTGCTCGCGCAGGTTGGCCCCGGCGCAGAACGTGCTTCCGGTGTTGGTGAGCACCACCACCCGCACGGCGTCGTCGGTGTCGGCGGCGTCGAGGACGTCGACCAGCTCCACCAAGAGGTCTCGGCTCAGCGCGTTGCGGCGCTCGACGTCGTTGAGGGTGACGGTCAGCACGCCGCCGGCGAGGGAGTGCTCCACCAGCGCCATCAGCTCCCCCTCGGGGCCGGTCCGTCGGTGGCGGGGCCGGCGAAGGCCTGGGCCCGCAGCAGCCAGTCGCGCGCCCGCTCGCCCTCCACCACCAGCGACGTGTCGTCGAGGTGACGGCGCTGGGTGACCACCAGGCAGAAGTCGAGCGCCGGGCCGCTCACCCGGTTCTCGTCGTCCTCGCCCCACGTCCACACGTCGCCCGACGGCGCAGTGAGGGTGACGGCCACGTCGCCCTCCGGTGGCTCCAGCCGGCGGTTGACGTAGGACCACTTGCGGGTGATGTAGCCGAGCTGGGCGATGTGGCGGAGGCGGTCGGTGGGGGTGCGCTCGGCGCCGACCGTGTCGACGATGTCCTGGCCGTGGGCCCACACCTCCATCAGCCGGGCGGTGAGGAAGGACTTGGCGCCCATGGACGGCCCGTACCAGGCGATGCGGGCGTCGTCGGCGAGCGTGGCGGCCGCCTCGGCCAGCCGCCGACGGCCCGTGCGCCACGCCGCCACCAGCTCCGCCGGCGGGAGGTGCCGCCAGGCACCGAGCACGAACTCGTCGACCGCGTCGTCGCCGCCCACCGCCGCCTCGAACAGGGCGGCGATGGTGCCCTGGAAGGCCTCGGGGTCCGAGATGGCGAGAGCGGCGTTCTCGTCGAAGTAGGTCAGGTGGGCGATCTGGTCGGCCACGGTCCAGCGCGGGCTGGGCGTGGGCAGGGCGAGCTGCTCCGCGGTGAGCGGGGCCACGACCTCGTCGAGCGCCTCCTGCTCGGCGATCAGGTCGGCGAGGACCTCGGTGACATCCATGGGGCCAGCCTGCCACGATCACCGCGTCGGAGCGCCGACCAGATCACCGAGGTCAGCGTCGCCTCGATGTGGAAGCCACCGGTAGCGTCGCTGCGGTGAGCGACGATCGGTTGGCCCGCGTGGTGGACATGTTCACCCGCCGGGGCAACATCAGCGACGACGTCGAAGGGGACCTGCACGCGACCGCGGTCGCGTGGCTGGACCGCGCCCGCGGGGAGCTGGCCGTGCTCGAGCCGATCCTGGCGGCGGGCCAGTGGCGGGTGGCGTACAACGCTGCCTACGACATCTACCGGCACGCGGCGGAGGCGGTTGATCTCCACGCCGGCTACCGGGTCCTGGCCAGTCGCGGCGCCCACGCAGCAACCTTCGCCGTGGCCTCCGCCGTGCTCGGTGGTGCCAGCGACGTGTTCGACACGGTCAGCGCCACCACGATGACCGGAACCCGCAACCGGCTGGAGTACGTCGACGTCGACCACTCCACCGAGGTCACCGAAGGTGATGCGCGGTGGGCAGCTCAGCTGGCCGAGCGTGCGGTGGCGGACGTGGCGTCGTTCCTCGTGTGATCCTCGACGGGGAGGACTTGCACCATGGGTCGCTCGACAACGGTGTCATGGAAGGACCCGGTGCCTGACCGGAGCCAGTCCGAGGCTCGGATCTGGACCTGGAGCTCACGGCCGACCGCGAGGCCCACGGCGTGCAGGGCGGCGTAGATGGAGGAGCGGTCGGGCTCACCCAGGACGAGGATGTCGATGTCGCCGACGGGCCGGCTTCCGGCTTGACCGTGCCAGCGCGCCGCCCAGGAACCGTAGATGTAGGCCTCTTCCACGGCGTCGACGGCTTGGAGCGCATGCCGGACGCGAGCAGGAACCCCGAACGAGCTGACCAGAAGCTGGCGTAGAGCCGTGAAGTAGGGACTGGTGGTGTCGGCGCTGACCAACCGGGTCTTGCCGACCCGCCGAGACGTGACGATTCCCGCGCGTTCGGCGCGTTCGACCTCACGATGGATCGACGCGGTGGGGATGCCGAGGCGGCGGGTGAGGTCAGCCAAGGATGCCTCGCGCTCGGGATCGTCGAGGATGTCGGCGAGGAGCTCCGCCTGCTGGCGCGAGCGGAAGATGGGCATCAGCTCGGGCGCACCAGTTCGTTCCACAGATCAGATCATATCCTCCGATCTGTGGACTACAGGAGCTGGTAGCTCAGCGGTCAGGGGCGGGGCAGGCCGGCGAGGACGATGTCGACCACGGCGTCGGCAGCCACCTTGGGCGAGGAGCGCAGGGTGGGCAGCACGTCGGCGCGGATGAAGTCCTGGCCGAGGTTGGCGATCACGCGGGCCACCGCCGCGGTGTCGACATCGGCGATGTCGCCGCGCTCGACGGCGAGGTCCAGCAGGGTGCGGGTGACGGCCACCACGTAGTCGGCGTGGTTGGCGTTTCGGCGCTGGGCGGCGGGCATGGCCTCGAGGTCACGGGCGTAGGCCTCGGTGGTGCTGCTCACCGCCACCGTGGCCGCCGCGAGGTAGGCCCGCACGGCGTCGAGCGGCGCCATGTCGGGCTTGATGGCGGCCATGGCGTCCCGGCCGATGCGCCACAGGTGCAGGTCGACCACGGTGAGCACGAGCTCGTCTCGGCTCGGGGCCAGCCCGTAGAGCGTGCGCAGCGAGCAGCCGAGGCGGGCCGCCAGCTCGGACATGGTGAGGTCGGCGAAGCCGTCACGGAACAGCGTGCCCAGCTCGCGGAGGATCTCGCGCTGGCGGTCGGTGAGGCGGTGCAGCTCGTCTCGGCTCAGCATCGGGCGGGGCGCGGGGATGGCCCGCAGGCGCCGCTCCAGGTCCGAGGCCGCCACCGTGTCGGTGTCGGTCACGCCCGCGCCGCCACGGCTAGGGCTCCACCAACGCCGCCGGCAGGTCCACCACCCGCGCCCGCAGCCACTCGCCCAGCCCCTTGGCCTGGCCGTCCTGGCGGGTGGACGCGGCCACGCCCTCCTGGAGCAGGCCGTGCAGCACGAAGTTCAGCGACCAGATGTTGGGCAGGTCGAAGCGCTCGACGCGCAGGTCGGCTGCCTCGGGGAGCAGCTCCTGGAGGCGCTCGACGGTGAGGTGCTCGACGAGCCAGGCGTAGGCCTCGGCCGAGCGGGCGAACACGCCGAGGTTGGCGTTGCCGCCCTTGTCGCCCGAGCGGGACCCGAAGACCCGGCCGAGCGGGGCCCGCACCGTGGGGCCACCGGGCGCCGGCGGCAGCGACACGGCCACCGGTTCCAACGCCACCGGCGACGCGGGCGTCGGCGCCACCGACTCCACCACGGTGCGCTCGCCACCGAGCACCACCACGTGCTGGGGCACGAGGTCGGCCGGGACCACGGCCGGCCGGTACACGCCGAACGGCTTGGCCACCGCGGAGCCGCCCACCGCGAACAGGCCCGGGATGGTGGCCAGCGCCAGCTCGTTGACCGCGCCGCCCAGCCCCTTGCCCACCTTGCGCTCGTCGTGGTCCTTGAGGGTAATGCGCCACAGCGCCACCGCCTCCTCGTTGGACGCCGGATCGGCCTTGTCGGTGCGCACGAGGCGGGTGGTGACGCTCTCGATCTCGTCGGGGGCCACCGACGCCGCCCGCCAGAACGCCGCCTCCACCAGCTCGGCCTTGGCCTCGATGTCGAGGCCGGTGAGGGCCACGTTGAGGTCGGTGCGGAAGCCGCCCAGCTCGTTCATGGCCACCTTGAGCGTGGCCGGGGGCGGCTCGCCCTTGGCGCCCGTCACGAGCACCCGGTCCACGTCGACCTGCTCGAGCGCCACGGTGTCGAACCGGGCGGTGACGTCGGGGCCGAGGTAGGCGGGTGACCCGATCTCGTAGAGCAGCTGCGACGTGACGGTGCCGACGGTGACGGTGCCGCCGGTGCCGGCGTGCTTGCCGATGACCGACGAGCCGTCGGCGGCCACCTCGGCCCACGGGAACCCGGTGTGGGTGAGCCCCTCGACCTCGGTGAAGAACGAGTAGTTGCCGCCGGTGGCCTGGGTGCCGCACTCGATGACGTGGCCGGCCACCACCGCGCCGGCCAGGGCGTCCCAGTCGTCGCGGGCCCAGCCGTGGTGCCAGGCCGCCGGCCCGCAGACCACGGCGGCGTCGGTGACGCGCCCGGTGACCACGATGTCGGCGCCGGCCGTGAGCGCTTCGACGATGCCCCAGCAGCCGAGGTAGGCGTTGGCGGTGAGGAACCGCGACACGTCGCCCACCGGCTCGCCGGTCTCGAAGTGGTCGAGGTGGACGCCGGCCTCCACCAGCTCGCCGAGCCGGGGCAGGAGGTCGTCGCCGTCGACGTAGGCGATCGTGGGCGAAAGGCCCAGGCGGTCGGCCAGCTCGGCCAGGGCGTCGGCGCAGCCGTCGGGGTCGAGCCCCCCGGCGTTGGTGACCACCTTGATGCCGTCGTCGAGGCAGGTGCCCATCACCTGCTCCATCTGGGTGAGGAAGGTGCGGGCGTAGCCGCCGCCGGGCCGCTTGGCCTGGGTGCGGGCGAGGATGAGCATGGTGAGCTCGGCGAGCCAGTCGCCGGTGAGCACGTCGATCGGGCCGCCGTGGACCATCTCGGCGGCCGCGGCGATGCGGTCGCCGTAGAACCCGGAGCAGTTGGCGATGCGGATGGGCTCGGTCACGACGCACCTCCGTCGGCATCGACATCGACCTCACCGGCGACGGCATCGTCGCCGGCCTCGAACACCAGGAGCAGGGCGCCGTTGTCGACCTGCTGGCCGGTGGCCACCCGGACCTCGGCCACCACGCCGTCGGCCGGCGCCGCCATGTGGTGCTCCATCTTCATGGCCTC
>CAZIVZ010000112.1:0-9251 GCA_964542495.1 uncultured Aquihabitans sp. | reverse complement strand
ACCGCGACGCCTTTCGCGCTGAGCCGAGTGCCCGTCATCCGCCCCTCGAGACCTCCTCGATGCCCTGGCCCACCTTGGGTCGACCCCCTCCCGGCGCCGTCGCTCGTCACGTGGGTTGCGAGGCTTGACGGATCGGGGAGCGCTGGGCGATCGTTCCGGTGAGCCTGCGCGTTCGACCCATCCGCGGTGGGCGGGACTCACGCCTGGCGGGGGGGGTCTCATGGGACGGTCGGGTTCTCGCCGGGTGAAGGTCGGCCGCTGCGCCGCGATCGCCGTCGTCGTCGTCACTTCGCTCCTGGGGGTCGATCCGGTGGCGGCGGGTGCGGCGCCGAGCTCGGGCACCGTCTCCGGGAACGGCAACGGCGAGGCCCGGGCGACGCCTACGGCCGACTGGCCGATGGTCGGTAGGGGGCCGGGGCATGCCGGGTTCAACCCGGGCGAGCGGACGATCGGCGTGGGCAACGTCGCCCGGCTCACCACGAGGTGGACCGCCGAGACGTGGTTCGGCGGTGACCCGGCGGTGGTGGCCAACGGGGTCGCGTACCTGGGCTCGGGCGGTGGTCGGCTCTACGCCTTCGACGCCCGTGGCTCGACGGGCTGCTCGGGCGCTCCCCGACGGTGCACGCCCCTGTGGACCGCGACGACCGGCTCCCCGCAGGGCGGGCTGGTGAGGACCCCAGCGGTGCAGAACGGCCTCGTCTACGTCACGGCCATCGACGGCAGCACGGCCCGCGACGTGCTGTACGCGTTCGACGCGGCGGGGGTGCGGGGCTGCTCGGGGCGGCCCAAGGTGTGCCGCCCGCGCTTCAGCGCCGTCCTCGGCGAGGTGGGTTCGAGCTCGGCACCGACGGTGGTGGCGAGCGGCGTGGTCTACGTGGCCACCGACACGGCGAACCGCAAGGTGATGGCGTTCGACGCCAAGGGCCTGGAGGGCTGCTCGTCCACCACCCGGCGCTGCAAGCCGCTGT
The DNA here is from genome assembly GCA_964542495.1 of uncultured Aquihabitans sp. Classification (GTDB taxonomy): domain Bacteria; phylum Actinomycetota; class Acidimicrobiia; order Acidimicrobiales; family Iamiaceae; genus Aquihabitans. The sequence goes on along the minus strand of CAZIVZ010000112.1, from coordinate 8,283 downwards.
GGACCGCCCGCCTCGGCAGCCTGACCCGGGGCGCCTACGGGGCGGTCGCTGCGGCCGACGGCCTCGTCTACGCCATCGCCGGTGAGGGCGACGTCATGGCGTTCGATGCCGCCGGGAAGAAGGGCTGCTCCGGCGTGCCCAAGACCTGCGCCCCCGTCTGGCGCGCGTCCGACACCGGGGCGCAATGGGCCCTGTCGGCGCCGGTGGTGGCCGACGGCGTGCTGTACCTCGTGTCGCTGTACGGCGTGGTCAGCGCCTACGACGCCCGAGGCGCGTCGGGGTGCGCCGGCACGCCCAAGGTCTGTGCCCCGCTGTGGACGGCCACCGTGGACCACGACTCGGCGTCCTCGGTGGCCGTGGCCGAGGGCACGGTGTTCGTCACGTCGATGTCCAAGGCCAGGGTGGGGCGGATCAGCGCGCTCGACGCCAAGGGCGTGTCGGGGTGCTCGGGCACCCCCAAGGTGTGCCGGGCGCTGTGGACCGGCCGCACGGTCGACCCGCCGTCGACCGCCGAGTCGCCGACGGTGGCGAACGGCGTGGTGTACCTCACCACGGTGCAAGGTCGCATCCAGGCCTTCGACGCCCGTGGCTCGGCCCGGTGCTCGGGTCGACCCAGGACCTGTGCCGCGCTCTGGACGAAGTGGACCCCCGGCGGGTACGCCTCGTCGGCCACCATCGCCAACGGCCGGGTGTACCTGAGCAACGAGAAGACCTTCTACGCGTTCGGCCTCCCCTGAGGCGGGCCGGAGGGCTCAGGTGTCCCAGGCCGACCGCGCTCAGGCGGCGGCGCGCGGGCTGCTGCGGCGCTCGAACGCCAACACCGCGGCGGTGCCCAGGGCGGTGAGGCCGGTGATCAGGGTCAGCACCAGGGCCAGCCAGGCCGGCGCGCTGAGCTCGTGGTCGCCCTGCCACGCGAGGGTCGTGAAGAACGTCGCCACGAGGCCGGCGCCTGCCAGGGCCCACGCCCCGTGGCGCGTGCGGCCCGACCGGGGAGCGATGCGACCGTGCTGGGTCCGCAGGAGGAGACCGCCGACGGCGGCGAGGACCAGGCCGATGGCCGGAGAAGCGCTCAGCACCGCGAACACGGCGATGGCGAAGACGAGGCCGATGAAGACCGCAGGGATGCGTGGCATGGATTCCTCCCGATGGGATCGTGCGGCGGTCGACACGGCGTCGACCACGAGAGACGGCCAGAGCCGCCAGATCGGTTCGTCGTCGTAGCGCCGGCGGTCCTTGGCGAGCTGGACCATCGGTTCGCCGAAGTCCGCCCTCGCCCGACGGGGCAGGAGCCGGGTCAGCACCCGGCTCAACCGCTCGGTGGCGGCGGCAGGCCGGGTGCTCATCGCCCGAACCCCAGGGCGGGTGGCGACGGCAGCACCGGTGGGAGGCGGCGCCGAGCGGCTCGGGCCAGGATGGCGATTCGGTCGAGCTCGGCGGCGGCGACCTGCGCGCCAAGGGCGGTGAGCTGGTAGTAGCGCCGCCGCTCGTCGTCGAGCTCGGCATCGGGCCGCTCGTCGACCTCCTCGATGAGGCCCTGGCCGACCATGCGCTTGAGCGAGCCGTAGAGCGTGCCCGGGCCGAGGCGCACCGACCCGCCGGAGAGCTCCTCGACCGTGGTCATGATGCGGTACCCGTGGCTGGGGCCCTCGCCGAGCGACGTGAGGATGTACATGGCCGAAGCCGGCAGCGGCAGGAACCCACTGGGTTCACGAGGTGGTGTGGAGGCGGATCGCACGACGTCCGTTATATCGAATATCGATAGAGTTGTCCACCGTTCCTCGTCCTCCGCTCGCAAGGGGCGCAGCGATCAGCGCACGGACGGTGGGTTGCCGTGGTGTGGGCGCGGTCGCGCTCTCGAAGCCGGCCTCCTCGTCCCCTACCTCGCCGTCTACGCGGAGCTCGGAGAGGATGGCTGCGTCGAGGTCTTCTACCTGGACATCGGCTGCTCGGTGACTCGAACGCGGCGACGCTCGCTCACCCCTGTTGGGTGGCCCGCCGCTCCCGGCCCAGCCGCTCGGCGCTGGCAACGACTCGGGCGCGGAACTCCTCGGGCAGCCCATCGAGATCGGTCACGATGCGCTTCTCGAAGGCGGCCAGGCGCTCGTTGGGCGTCATCGCGTCGAGCTGCGCGGCGGTTATGAGCTCATGGTGCTGGGCCATGCCGGCTGGCTACCGCTCCACTTCCCCCTCGGGTCGTACGATCCGATCCGTGAGGCCCGGCTCGAGCACGACGTACCGCTGACGTGCCGGCGCCAGAGGCGGTGGTGGATCGGCGCTACCTGGTGGCGTCGATGTGGGCGTCGGGGGCGCTGGGGACGCTCGGGGTTGGGTGGGGCATCGCCTCCCGGTCGCAGATGGTGCTGCTCGACGGTGCCTATGCGGTGGTGGGCATCGTGTTGTCCTGGCTGCTGCTGCAAGCCTCGCTGATCGCCCAGCGCGAGCCCACACCGGCCTTCCCGTACGGCCGCCAAGCCGCCACCCCGGTGGCGGTCGGCATCCAGGGCTTCGTGCTGCTGGCCACCCTCGCCTACGCCATGTACGAGGCGGTGCTCACCCTGCGCTCGGGCGGCAGCGACGTCACCGCCGGCTGGGCCATGGCCTACGGCGTGATCGTCACGGCGGCATCGGTGGCGTTCACCGGCTGGATCACCCGGGCCGCCGGGGCGTCCGACGTGCTGATCGCCGAGAGCGCCGCGTGGCGCCTGGCCGCGTGGCGCGGCGTGGGCATGGTGGTGGGGTTCGCCGTCCTCGCCGTGCTGGAGCGATCGCGCTGGTCCGACGTGGCGCCCTACGTGGACCCGGTGATGGTGCTGGTGTCGTGCGCCCTGCTGGTGGGCTCGCCGGTGGCCATGATCCGCGGGACCGTGGTGGAGCTGTTCGAGGGCGCGCCGGCAGACCACGTGCTGGAGCCGATCACGGCGGCCGTCGACGAGGTCCGCGCCGCGCACGGGTTCGATGAGCCGGAGCTGTACGTGGCGAAGGTCGGGCCGAAGCTGTACGTGGAGGTGGCCGCCACCGCCGACGCCCGCACGACGATCACCGAGGAGCAGGCCGCCCGGGACCAGCTCGACCGCCTGCTCGAAGCGGTGCCCTACGACGTCTGGCTGACGCTGGAGCTGCGGCCGCGCCCGCCCGGGGGGCTGTAGGCCGTCCCGGGCGACCCGTCCAGTACCTTCGGGGGGTGCAGAACGTTCCTCGCTGGGCCGGCGCCGTGGTCGCCGCCGCGGCACTGAGCGGCGTGCTCGCCGCGGTGGCGGGAGCACACCCGGTGGGGACGCCGGTGGCCGACGCCGTCGTGACCGCCACGTTCGGCGCCGCGGCGGTGCTCCTCGCCAGCCGGGCGAGATGGATCACGGTGCTGCTCGGCGCCGCCATGGTGCTGGCCGCGGGCACCGCACCCCAGCGCGTGGCGGCGCTGGTCCTCGCAGCCGGCGTGGTGGCGCTCGGCACCCGGGACCGGCTCACCCCGATCCCCTCGGCCCTGGCCGCCCTCGTGATCGTGCAGTGCGCCCTGCGGCTGCCCGCGGGCCCCACCGATCGCTTCAGCGCGGCCGTCGCCGCGATCGCCGTGGTGCCGATGGCCGTGTCGGGCCTGGTGCACCTCCCGGCGCGCCTGCACCGTCCGGCCCGACGGGCGGGTGCCGTGGCCGCCGGGGTGGTGGGCGTGGCCGTGCTCCTTGCGGTGATCGGGATGGTCCGGGCCAACTGGGCGATCGCCCGGGCGCAGTCCTCGGCGCACGACGGGCTGGACTCGGCGCAGGCCGGCGATCCCGAAGGGGCCGCGGAGCACCTGAGCGACGCAACCGCCGCGTTCGCGTCGGCCCGCTCGGTGGCCGGCGGGTGGACGACGTGGCCGAGCCGCCAGCTCCCCGGCGTCGCCCAGCAGTTCCGGGCCCTGCGCGACGCCGCCGACACCGGCGCTCGGGCGAGCGCGATGGCGCTCGACGGGGCCCGCGACATCGACCTGGACCGACTCCGCCTGAACGGCGGGCGGTTCGACCTCGACGCCTTCCGGGACTACCAAGCCGTCCTCGAACGGGCCCAGGCCGGCCTGCACGCGCTGCGGGCCGACGTGCCCGAGCGCAACCGGTGGTTGGTCCCCCCGGTGGCCCACGGCCTGGACCGCCTCGAGCGCACGCTCGCCGAGGCCGACGAGAGCGCGGCCACCGCCATGGAGGCCACGCGCCTCGCCCCCGACCTGCTCGGTGGGGACCGCCCGCGCCACTACTTCGTGGCCTTCGTGACCCCGGCCGAAGCCCGAGCCTCGGGGGGCTTCATGGGCAACCACGCCGTGCTGACCCTCGACGACGGGAGGCTGTCGCTGGGGCCGATCGGGCGGACGATCGACCTCAACCTGGCCGGTGACCGCCGGGCGAAGCACCTCGACGGCCCCGCCGACTACGTCGCCCGCTACGGCCGCTTCGGCGTCGAGCGCTACTGGCAGAACATCACCATGTCGCCGGACTGGCCGTCGGTGGGCCAGGCGATCGCCCAGCTCTACCCGCAGTCCGGCGGCCGCCACATCGACGGCGTGCTTCGCCTCGACCCGTTCGCCCTGGCCGGGCTGCTGTCGCTCACCGGGCCGATCGAGGTCCCCGGCATGGACCGGCCGATCGACGAGGAGAACGTGGTCCCGTATCTGTTGCGCGGGCAGTACGGCGACTTCAGCCAGAACACGGCGCGCAAGGAGATCCTGGGCTAGGTCGGTCGGGCCGCCTTCGACCAGCTCACCTCCGGTGCCGGCGCCGGCCCCGGTGAGCTGGCCGAAGCCCTGGCGCCTGCGGTCCGCAACCAGAACCTGGCCATGTGGATGGTCGACCCGAGCGAGCAGACGCTCGTGCACCGCATCCACGCCGATGCGGCGGTGGACGTGGGTGGCGGGGATTCGTTCGGCGTCACCAACCAGAACGCCGGTGCCAGCAAGATCGACTCGTTCCTGCGCCGCACCGTCACCTACCGGGCCCGCGTCGACGCCGCCACGGGCAAGGTGCGGGCCACCGCCACCATCGTGCTCACGAACCACGCGCCGGCCAAGGGGCGGTCCGGCTACCTCATCGGCAACTCGGTGGGCCTGCCGCTCGGCTGGAACCGCAGCTACGTCTCGATCTACTCGGCGCTCGCCCCCACCGGGGTCACCCTGGACGGGAAGCCCCTGGACCTCCCGGTCGAACGCGAGCTCGGCCTCAACGTCGTGAGCGACTACGTCGACATCGGCCCCGGAAACTCGCGCCGGATCGAGGTGCAGCTCGACGGGGGCCTCGACCTCTCCGACGGCTGGTATCGCTTCGCGTACCTCCCCCAGGTCCAGAACCTCCAGGACGAGGTGACCTGGGGGGTCGACCTCGTGGGCGCGGTGGCCGGCGAGGTCGTGACCCACGGTGCGATCCCGGACCCTCACCGCAACGGGCGGTCGGTGGACCTCACCCTCGAGCGTTCGGGCGGTCCGTGGTCGGTCGCGCTGACCGTGGAGGCCACGGGGCGCTCCTGAGCACCATCGCCCGGTCCGAGATGTCCGGTCGGGTTGGTGCGGTGGATTATCGTGTCGGTCACCCAGGTCCTGGGTGCGATCGACGTGACAGGGGAATCCCGCAATGCTCAAGAAGCTCATGATCCTGGCGGCCGTGCTGATGATCCCGTTCGCGCTGGCGAGCGCCGCCTCCGCGGCACCTGCTCAGTACCCGCCGAGCGCCGGTGGCGGCAACGGTGGGGTCTCGGGCGGCTCCACGTCCACCAGCAGTGGCAGCGGCACCACGCTGGCCCGCACCGGGTCGGACAACAGCCAGATGGTGATGGTGGGCCTCGCCCTGGTCGGCGTCGGCGGCATCGCCGTCGTCACCTCGAAGCGCCTGCGCTCCACCACCTGATCCGAGGTCTCGGGGTACTCCGAGGCCGCTGCCAGGGTTCTCCCAGGAACGGGTCCTATCGTGCCCGCCGTGCAAGAACCCAGACTCCCCCGCTTCGAGGCGGTGGCGCGCCGCGAGTTCCTCAAGCGCGCCGCCACCGTCGGTGCCATCGTCCTGGTGCCCGGTGCCCTCGCGGCATGCAGCAAGGACGACTCGGACGTGTTCGCCGGGTCCGATTCGACGACGTCGACCACGACCAGCGGCGGCACCAGCCCCACCGCCGGCACCGGCTCGGGCGGTGACACCGGCGACGCCGGTTCCTCGCTCCCCGACGGCGCCCAGGTGGAGGTGGCCTTCACCTACGCCGCACAGAGCGGCGGCGGCCCCACCCGGAACCCCTTCATCGCCGTGTGGGTGGAATCGGCGGCAGGGGACCTCGTGGCCAACGTCAGCCTCTGGTACAACCCGCCCAAGGGCGACCGTTGGATCGACCACCTGACCAACTGGTACGGCGCCGGCGCCACGGGCACCGGCGACGTCGAGTCGGTCACCGGCCCCACCCGCGCCGCAGGGGCCTACACGGTGCTGTGGGACGGGCTCGACACCAACGGGGACCGCGCGCCGCAGGGCGACTACGTGGTCTTCGTCGAGTCGGCCCGTGAGCACGGGCCCCACAGCCTGATCAGCACCACGATGGCGCTCGGCACATCGGCGCTCGAGGCGAGCTTCGCCGACGACGGCGAGCTGTCGGCGGCCAGCGCCTCGTACACGGTCTGATCCGATGACCGTGGCGACCGAACCGAACGAGGCGACCGACCGGGCCTCGGCTCCCGAGCCGACGCGGGCGACTTCGGCGCGGTCGCGGTCGCGGTCGGCCGGGTGGCAGCGGTGGTCACGGGTGGTCCACGCCTACACCAGCATGATCGCGCTGTTGCTGGTCCTGTTCTTCGGGATCTCGGGCATCACGCTCAACCACCCGGACTGGACCTTCGGCGACGACCCGACCACCACGTCCGAGACGGGGACCTTCGCCTTCGACGTGGCGCCCGACGGGAACGTCGACTACCTGGCCGTCTCGGAGCACCTCCGCGAGGAGTACGGCATCGACGCCGAGGTGAGCGACTACCGCACCACCGGCGACCAGGGATCCATCTCGTACCGGGCACCGGGCTACGCCGCCGACGCCACCTTCGACGTCACCTCCGGCGACTACCGCCTCACCATCGAGCAGCAGGGCTGGGTGGGCGTGATGAACGACCTCCACAAGGGCCGCGACGCGAACCGCGCCTGGACGTGGACGATCGACGTGGCCGGCGCCTTCCTGGTGCTGATCGCCGTGTCGGGGCTGGCACTCCAGCTCGTCCTCAAGCGCCGCCGGCGCCGCGCGGTGGTGGTGGCCCTCGTCGGCTCCGTGGCCGCCCTGGTCCTGATCGCCCTCACCCTGTGACCGCGCGGGGAGACCTCGCCACGGTGACCTCGGTGCACCAGCCGGTGATGGGCACCCACCTGGAGCTGCGGATCACCGCCCGGTCCGCCGAGGAGGCCCACGCTGCGGAGGCGGCCATCCTGGCCGAGGCCGTTCGCCTGGAGCGGGCGTTCACGGTCTTCGACCCGGCGAGCGAGCTCTGCCGGTGGCGCTCGGTGGCGGCGGTGACCGCCGGCCCCGAGCTGTCGCGCCTGCTGGCCCTCGCCGCGTGGTGGCACGAGCGATCGGGCGGGGCGTTCAACCCCCTCACCGGAGAGCTCACCGATCGGTGGCACCGCGCCGAGGCCGTGCACGTGGAGCCGTCGGCCGACGAGCTGGCCGACCTGGCCGCATCGATCGCCGAGACGCGGTTCGCCGTGTCCGACGACGGCCGCGTGCACCGGACGGGCGACTGCCGCGCCCTCGACCTCAACGCGCTGGCCAAGGGGCACGTGGTGGATCTGGTGGTCGAGCACGCCCTGGCCGCGTTCGACCTCGAACGCCTGGTGGTGAACGCGGGCGGCGACCTCGTGCACCGAGGATCGGCTGCCCTGCGACTCGGTGTCGAGGACCCGCACCGCCCCTACGACAACGTGCCCCCGTTGGCGGTCCTGGAGGTGGCCGAGCGGGCCGTCGCCACCAGCGGGCGGTCGCGACGGTGGTTCACCGTCGGTGGGGTCCGCCGGTCTCGCGTGCTGGACCCGCGCACCGGGCGACCGGTCCGCCACGCCGCCTCCGCCACGGTGGTGGCTCCCGACGCGGCCACGGCCGACGTGGTGGCCACGGTGGCCTCGGTGCTGGAGCCTGCCGCGGCGGTGGCGTTCGTCGACGGCCTCGCCGGCGACGGGATCGCCGCCGCCTGCCTGGTGGTCACCGAGGACGGCGCCTGCCACCCCAGCGCCGGTTGGCCGGGCAACGAGGTCAGATGCGTTCGATGACGACGGCGGGGGCCATGCCACCTGCGGCGCACATGGT
>CAZIVZ010000111.1:0-9261 GCA_964542495.1 uncultured Aquihabitans sp. | reverse complement strand
CTCCACCAAGAACACGCAGGTCGGAGGAGCGTCGGCGGGGGTTCGGCGTCGGGCCGATTGCACCCACTCCCCGAAAACTCCGCGAGACGGCAGGTGTGGCGGAGGTCGTGAAATCTCATCTCGGCTGGGAGGCCGGCTGCGGCGAGGGCGGGCTTGAAGTGTCGGCGGTAGAAGTTCCTTTGTGGTTGAGGGTCGAGCCCTCGGGTGAGCTGAACACGAACGCGTCGGGCTCATCGGGCCGGCCCTTCATGTGGGTCGTCAGCTTCTCGACAAGGAAGGCGGGGAGGGTGACAGAGCGCCGCTCGTAGGTCTTGGGTTCGCTGAAGTGGAGACCGCGGCCCTGGAGCTCGGTCACGGACTCGGCCACGGTGATCCGACCCTTGACGAGGTCGACGCGCCTGACTCGAAGGGCGCAGATCTCACCGGCGCGCAGCCCGGTGTAGGCGGCGAGGTGGATGAGGGTCGAGTACCGCTGGTCGATGGTGGTGGCGAGGCTCTCGACCTGTTCGGCGGTGAGGAACACGTAGCCGTTGTGTTCGATGTCGAAGGCGAAGGTCCCGCGCAGCCACTCCCGGGATTCGGCGGCCACGACATCGGCGCCCTCGGTCCAGCGAGCCCACTTCGGCGACACGGGGACGCCGGCACGTAGCAACATCGAGAGCTCGGCGGGCATCGGGCATCCGAAGCGGGCCTCGATGGCGGCCAGATCGGAGTCGGTCATCCCCGAAGCGAACTCCACCCCCCGATCACGGAGCTGAGTGACGGCGGTAGCAGCCCACTGCTCGTCGAACCCGGCCGCGGTCATGCCGCCAGTATCTCTCGGTCTCCCGCCGCGGCGTCGACGAGTTCACACCGCGCCGTACAATCTCCGTATGGCCGTACCCGCTCACTTCTCGCGTGACGAGATCAGGGAGATGAGTCGCGACCTGTCGGCGGCGACCTCCGACGACGTGTCGATCACCTCTGACGGTGTCCGGCTCGATTCCAAGGAGAAGGTGCTGGCGTTCCTCGGTGAGCTCGAGCTCGAGCGCGAGCGCCAGGGCGGCACTGCCTCGGTCCGTTGACGGTTGACCATCGGGTCGACTGGCTCACCATCACCGAGTGCTTCGACCGCCACGGCGTCGAGTACCTGATCGTCGGTGGAGTCGGTGCTCAACTCCACGGTGCGACCCGCCCTACCAGCGACTTCGACTCGCTTCCCAAGACGTCGGGGGAGAACCTCGACCGGTTGGGCGGAGCTCTCCGTGAGCTCGGTGCGTACCTTCGCGTCGAGGGGCTCACCGACGATGAGGCCCGCGCGCTCCCGGTACACCTCGACGGCGCCACGCTCGCTCGGATGGACATCTCGACGTGGCGGACCGACGCCGGTGATCTCGACGTGCTCACGGCGATCCCGACCCGCGACGGAGGCCGATCCCGCTACGAGGACCTCCTCGTCCGGGCGAGTTCGGTCGACTTCGGCGGTGTACTCGTCCGTGTCGCCGCGCTCGAAGACATCATCGCGTCGAAGGAGTGGGCCGACCGCCCGAAGGACCGAGCCGCGCTCGACGAGCTGCGCCGGCTGGCAGCCGATGAGGGCTGACCGACCCGCTGGCACTCCGCGACTACTCCGCGAGAGCACTGGTACGGGGTGGAACCTGGCGATACCTGAGGTAACCAGAAATACGCCGTGACCTGGGCGTTCGTCCCCTGACCAGGCACGACGTCGACCGCTTGGACTGCTTTGCAGGCAGGGGGTCGTTGACCGGGCCGCACGAAGACGGCCGACACGCCGCTACGCCTCGTCGCCCCACGGCGTGTCGACATCGGCAGATCACCGGACGGGGAACCTCGAGGCTCCAGCCCACCGTCTCGACGATTCGATCTACCGCGCCGTGTGCGATGCATCGCATGGCGTGCGCTTCATCGCACAGATGGAGACAGACCACCGTGGACGTCACGATGCCGATCACGACGGTCGTCCCGAGGGGTCGGCCGTGGCCTGAGTGGGCAACCCGGTGCCGTTACATGCAACATCCGGAGCATGGCCGGGCCGCAGGAGGACTCCGGGGTGAATCGACGGGTGCGGGAGCATCGTCGACGGCTTCGTGCCCAGGGACTTCGGCCCGTGCAGATCTGGGTTCCCGATGTGCGATCGCCGGAGTTCGATCGCGAGGCCCATCGCCAGTCGGTCGCGGTCGCCTCGAGCGCGCACGCAGCGGACGATCAGGCGTTCATCGACGCGGCCAGCCTCGACGACGAGTGAGGCGCGGGGAGATCTGGACCGAGGCTGCCGGCACGGGATACGTCGGCAAGCCGCGACCCGTCGCGATCATCCAGGACGATCGCTTCGACGGCATGGACTCGGTGACGGTGTGCGCGTTCACGACGGACCCGACGGAGGCCCCGCTCCTTCGGCTCCGGGTCGAGCCGGACGAGGCGAACGGCTTGGGGGAGCCGTGCAGCCTCATGGTCGACAAGATCACGACGGTTCCCCGCTCCAAGCTCGGCGAGCCCGTCGGCCGGCTCGGCGACGAGGAGCTCGTCCGGCTCGGCAGAGCGATCATCGTGTTCTTCGGCCTCGCCGGCTGACCGTCACCGCTGGCGCTGCTCGGTCGGCCGCGTGGCAGGCAGGTGGTAGACCGGCGCGATGGCCACCGACCTCACCACCCAACGGGGGGCACCCGTCGCCGGGTGGGTCCTCCGAGCCGATCGCGCCGTGTTCGACGTCGGCGCCATGATCGAGGAGTACGGCCAGGTGTTCCGCCACCCGGTGGCCGCCGGGCCTCGGGCCGACGAGATGGCGCCCGGGCAGCCCTGCTTCCTCTTCGTCACCGACACCTCGCGGGTGGTCGGAATCGGCGCCATCGGGGAGGTGGTCGCCCCCGTGCTCGTGGCCCCGGTCGACCTCGACGATCCCGAGGGTGCCCAGCAGAGCTACGCCGAGGTGGAGCTGCTCCCGCTGGAGAAGGCCATCCCGCTCGCCAAGCTGCGCGACCACCCCGTGCTGGGGAGCAGCGAGCTCGTCACCGGCACCGACCTGCCCAACCCGCTGGCGCTGAGCAGCGAGGAGGTCCGGGCCATCGAGGGCTTCGAGTTCAGCCTCCTCGAGCCCACCGAGGAGCAGGCCGCCCGCCTCGAGGAGGTCCTGGGCGAGGAGGAGACCGGGCTGATCTTCCAGGTGGTGGGCACCGATCGCAGCCTGGGCGTGCTCGACGACGGCGCCGACGACGAGCTGCTGGCCGTGGTCACCGTGTCCGACGAGGGCGCCTTCGAGCTGGGTCGGTTCCAGGAGCTCACCGACGCGCTCGACCTGGTGCGCCTCCACGCCCCCGACCTCGTGCTCGACGATCCGGTGGACCCGCCGGCGCCGGGCGAGCTCCCTGACGCCGACCCGGTGGCGGTCATGTTGGTGGAGGACGGGACCCTCGGCCTCTACCGGGTGGGCCCCGAGGCGTTCGACCTGTTCGAGCCCGACGAGGCCGGCGACTACGTGGCGGTGGCCCGCTACCCGTCGCTCGTCGACGCCCTCACCGCGATCATGGAGTCGGTCGAAGAGGTCGACGTCGACGACTGAGGAGCCGGTCGAGCTGGATCGGCCCGTCGACCGTTCTGTCGCCCAGGGTGGTCACGAATGACCCGTCTGGGCTTCAGAACCGACCAACCGCGCGGCCAGCGAGCCCACCACCAGCAGCACCGCACCCGCCGCGGTCACCCACAACCCGATCCCCCGGCCCTGCACCACCCCGGCGGCCGCACCGCCGAACGGATCGGCCAGCGACGAGCCGTCGGCCGCCGCCAGCCCCACGAGCGCCATCGTCGCCAGGCCGGACGCCAGCCCGCCCCAGACCGCCAGGCGGGGTGCCCGCCCGAGGAGGTGGGCCACACCGAGGCCCATCGCGAACGCGCCCACCACCACGGTGACGGCGCCCTCGTGGTCGAGGCCGCCGAGGCCCCCGCCCTTGGACTGGATGAACAAGGTGGCCGCCGCCGCTCCGGGGCCGTCGAGCGTGATCCACGGGAGGGCCGACCCGAGACCGACCACGCACCCGGCCACCACGAGCAGCCAGCCGAACCACGGCGCCGAGGGCGAGGACGATGCCATGGCTCCACCCTGCCCCACCGCCGCGCCCGGGCGAGACATCACCCCTCCAGGGGGCTCGCGTGCGCCGGGTCGATGCGCACCCGCACCCGCGCCCCCACCGGCGGCGGGTCGGCGGCATGCACCGTGAGCACCACCGGCGCGCCGCCCGGCCCGGCGAGGTGGAGCGCCACCGCCGATGTGGCCCCGCGGAACCGCACCGACCCGACCGTGCCGTCGAGCACCGCCGCCGCGCTGGGGTCGGGCGTGGTCGACGGCACGACCGCCGAGTCCACGTCGCTGCCGGGCAGGACCCGGATCGCCGCTTCGCGCACCACCACGGGGCGCGCGCCGTCGCCCAGCCCGAGGGCCAGCGCGGTGGCACCGTCGAGCACGTCCTCGTGGCCGAGGAACCGGGCCACGAACTCGCTGCCGGGCTCGCGCCAGACCTCGGCGGACGGACCGTCGCGGACCACTCGACCGTGGCGCATGACCACGAGCCGGTCGGCCACCGCGTAGGCCTCCTCCTGGTCGTGGGTCACGTGGATCGCGGCGGTGCCCAGCACGGCCAGGACCTGTCGGAGGTCCACGGCGAGGCGGTCGCGCAGGGTGCGGTCGAGCGAGCCGAGCGGTTCGTCGAGCATCAGCAACCGGGGCGCCGGGGCGAGCGACCGGGCCAGCGCCACCCGCTGGGCCTCACCGCCCGACAGGGTGTCGACCGAGCGGTCCTCGAAGCCGGCCAAGCCCACCAGCTCGAGCACCTCCGCCACCCGTGCTCGTCGAGCCGCCGGGGCGTCGCCACGCATCCGGGGACCGAAGGCCACGTTCTCCCCGACGGTGCGGTGTGGGAACAGGGCGTGGTCCTGGAACATCAGCCCGAAGCCCCGTTCGTGGGGTGGCCGGCGCGTGAGGTCGGTCCCGTCCCAGGCCACGCGGCCGCTCACCGCTGCCTCCAGCCCGGCCAGCACGCGCAGCAGGGTGCTCTTGCCGCAGCCGCTCGGACCGACCAGCGCCACCACCTCGCCCGGCGAGACGGCCAGCGAGACGCCGTCGAGCGCGGTCGTGTGGCCGAAGCGCACGGTGAGGTCCTCCGCCACCAACCCGGGGGCCGCCACCTCGGTCACCATCCCAGCGCGTCGCGGGGTCGGAGGCGCTCGATCACCAGCACGCTCACCGCGGTCAGCACGGCGAGGACCGTGCCCAGGGCCATCGCCTGCCCGCGCAGCGACGCGCCGGGCTGGCCGAGCAGGCGGAACATGGCCACGGGCACCGTGGGCGCGTCGGGCCGGGCCAGGAACGACGTGGCCCCGAACTCGCCGAGGGCGATGGCGAAGGCGAAGGCGGCCCCGACGAGGAGGGGCCGTGCCGCCACGGCCACGTCGACCTCGAGGCGCGCCCGCGCCGGCGACGCGCCCAGCACGGCGGCGGCCTCGCGCTGGCGGGGGTCGACGGCCCGCAGCGCCGGGACGAGCGAGCGGACCACGAACGGGATGCCCACCAGTGCCTGGGCCACGGGCACGATCATCGGCGACGTGCGCAGGTCGAGCGGTGGCGAGTCGAGGGCGATGAGGATGCCGAAGCCGAGCGTGACCGCGCTGGTGCCGAGCGGGACCATGATCGCCAGGTCGAGGGCACGCCCGGCCCCCCGGCCCGCGCCACGCCCGGCCCGGGCGATCACCACGGCGGCCACGCCGCCCACCACCACGGCGACCACCATGGCCAGGGCGGCGGCCCGCAGCGAGTTGCCGACCGCCTCCCACGGCGCCACGAAGAGCCCGGCGCCCCGGTCGTGGGTGAGGGCGCGGTAGTTGTCGAGGCCGTGGCCGTCGCCCACCCAGAGCGATCGCTCCACCAGCACCGCCAGCGGGACCACCACCAGGACCAGCGCCGGGGCGAGGGCGGCGCCCACCGGCATCCAGGCTCGCGCGCCGCGAGGACGACGGGGCGGCGTGGGCCGGCGGGCCGGCAGCCCCGCGCCCGCCCGGGCCTCGAGCCCGGAGACCACCAGGACGAGGGCGGCCACCGCCACCAGCTGCACGAGGGCCAGGGCGGCGGCGGTGGTGAGGTCGGTGCGCTGGGTGGCGGCGCGCCAGATCTCGGTCTCCACGGTGGGGTGCCCGGGCCCGCCCACGGTCAGGATCACGCCGAACGAGGTGAAGCAGAACAGGAACACGATCCCTGCCGCGCTCCACAGCGCGGGCGCCAGCCGGGGCGCCAGCACCTCGCGCCACACCCGCCACCGACTCGCCCCGAGGACTCGGGCCGCCTGCTCGGTGCGGGGGTCGAGCAGTCCCCAGTAGCCGCCCACCACGCGCACCACCACGGCCACGTTGAGGACCAGGTGGGCCAGCAGGATCGCCCACACCGTGCCCTGGAGCCGCAGGCCGGTGGCCTCACGACCCACCCCGAACCGGTCGAACACGCCCTGGAGGGCGGCGCCCACCACCAGCGTCGGCAGCACGAACGGCACCACGAGCAACGCCCGCAGGATCCGGCGACCGGGCAGGTCCACCCGGGCCACGGCCCACGCCGCCGGCAGGCCGACGGCGAGGGTCAGCAGGGTGGACACGGCGGCCTGCCAGAACGTGAACCACAGGAGCCGACCGGTGGAGCGCCGCCGCACCACGTCGAGCGCGGCGCCCTCGGTCAGCCCCCGACCGATGATGGTGGCCACCGGGTACGCGAAGAACACGCCCAGGAAGGCAACCGGCACCAGGGCCACCGCCACCCAGGCCAGCGCCACCCGGCGCCCATGGCGGCTCAGCGCAGGACGGTGCGGGTCCACGCCTCGGTCCAGGCGTCGCGTCCGGCCTCGATCTCGGCCGGGGTCATGGTCAGCGGATCGTCGACCGGGACGCGGTTGGCCTCGAACTCGGCCGGCAGCTCGGCCCGGCGGTTCACCGGCTCCACGAACATGTTGAGCGGGATGTCCGCCTGGAACTCGGGCGACAGCAGGAAGTCGACGAGCAGGGCGGCGGCCTCGGGCTTCTCGGTGCCCCGCAGCACGCCGGCGAACTCCACCTGGCGGAAGCAGGCGTCGGTCACCACCCCGATGGCCGGCTCGGTGCGCGGCGGGTCCGAGTAGACCACGTCGGCCACCGGACTGGTGGCGTAGCTGGTGACGATGGAGCGATCGCCCGAACCGGCACCGAACGCCTCGTTGTAGGCCTCCTCCCAGCCGGAGGTGATCTCGACCCCGTTGGCCCGCAGCCGCTCCCAGTAGTCCTGCCACCCGTCGGGCCCGTACTCGGCGATGGTGGCCAGCAGGAAGGCCAGCCCCGGCGACGACGACTCGGGGTTCTGGGTGACGAACTGGTCGGCGAAGCGCTCGTCGGCCAGGTCGTCGAGCCCGTTCGGCGCGTCGTCGGCATCGGGGTACGCGGCACGGGAGTAGTTCAGGCACACGTCGCCCACGTCGATCGGCGTCACCAGGTGGTCGGGGTCCTGCTCGAGGGCGTCGTCCACGTCGGCCAGCGCGTCGGGGGCATACGGCGTGAAGAGCCCGGCGCGGGTGCCCCGGCACAGGAACGTGGTGTCGATGCCGAACAGCACGTCGCCCACGGGCTTGCCGGCGGTGAGGATCGACTGGCTCACCAGCGTCCCGGCGTCACCCACCTGGAGGACCTCCACGGTGATGCCCGTGAGCTCGGTGAACCGATCGAAGATCCCGTCCGACGTGGCGAAGGAGTCGTGGGTGACGAGCGTGACGGTGGTGCCGTCGACGTCGGCGTCGGCCACCGCCTCGGGCTCCAGGGCGTCGGGCAGGCGGTCGGGACGGCAGGGGGTCTCGCCCTGCACCGGGGGGGTGGTGGTGGCCGACGGCTCGGGGTCGTCGGTGCACCCGGTGAGCGCCGCGACGCCGACGGACGCGGCCAGGAGCAACGAGAGAGGACGGGAACGGAACACGAGCTACCTCCGCTGGCATTACCCAGATCAGGTCGTGCGGGTCGACGGCGGGGGCCTGTGGCCAGCCGTCCTCTCAGCCCGGTGTCCCCCGAGCTCCCCGGATTCGGTTGTCGCCCCGATGGTACCGGCCGGCCCGACCCGCTCCCACCGCCCGAACCTCACGCGCGAAACCGACCGGAACATCGCTCCCGCACACCACATTCGCTCAGGGGCCGGTCCAGACCTGGGGGCGGCGGGCGGCCCACGGGAGGGCGGCTTCGAGCTGGGCGGCCACGGCGATCAGCTGGTCCTCGCGCGCCGGCGCCCCCACGAGCTGCACGCCGATGGGCAGGCCCTCGGCGCTCTGGTGGAGCGGCAGCGAGATGGCGGGCTGGCCGGTGATGTTGAACGGCGCGGTGAACGCCACCATCGGGGTGGCCCGGAACACGCCGGCCAGCGGGTTGTCGGCCGTGGGCTGGAACTGGCCGAGCGTGGGCGGGAGCTCCGGGATCGTGGGCGTGAGGAGCAGGTCGAAGCCCTCGACCGCCCACCACGACACGGTGGCCCGGCTGAAGGCGTGGAGGCCCTCGATGGCGGCCAGGTACTGCGCGGCGGTGACGGCGCGACCGATCTCGGCGATGGCCCAGGTGCCGGGCTCGAAGCCGTCCTCGGTGGCGGGCGCCCCCACCACCTGGGCGAGGTGGTCGAACTCGCGCGCCACCCACGCGCTGTAGGCGATCAGGAAGTGGTCGGTGTGGGACGCCTCGGAGAGCGCTCGCGGGTGCGACTCCTCCACGTGGTGTCCGAGCGACTCCAACAGCGCCACGGTGGCCTCGGTGGCCGCCGCCACCTGGGGGTCGGTGCGGAAGGTGCCGTCAGGCGGCTCGACCACCCAGCCCACCTTGAGGGGACCGGGGTCCGATCCCACCTCGCTGGCGTAGGGGCGCGCCGGGGGCGGCGCCCAGTAGGGGTCGCCCACGCCGGGACCGGCCACGGCGTCGAGCAGGGCGGCGGTGTCGCGCACGCTGTGGGTGACGGCCAGGCGGGCCACCAGCCCACCCCACGACTCGCCCACCTCGGGGCCCATGGTGATGCGGCCGCGGGAGGGCTTGAGCCCCACCAGGCCGCACTCGGACGCCGGGATGCGGATGGACCCCCCGCCGTCGCCGGCGTGGGCCATGGGCACGATCCCCGCCGCCGCGGCGGCGGCCGACCCGCCGCTCGAGCCACCGGTGGAGCGCTCGGTGTCCCACGGGTTCCGGGTGGGCCCGTAGGTGGCGGGCTCGGTGGTGGTCACCAGGCCCAGCTCGGGGGTG
>CAZIVZ010000110.1:0-9285 GCA_964542495.1 uncultured Aquihabitans sp. | reverse complement strand
GGCCAGGTCCAGGGCCCGCCGGGCGTTCGGGCCGGTCCACCCGAGCTCCACGGCGTCGTGGAACAGCTCGAGCCAGCGCTCGAAGTGGGCTTCGGTGAACGGGGCGACGGCGCTCACGGTGCCGTGGGCGCGGAACGGGTTGCCGGCGTAGCCCTCGATGCCGAGGAGCGCCCGGCACCAGAACGCCGTCAGCTTGGGCAGGTGCTCGCTCCAGTCGACCTGGGCGACGTCCTCGAAGATCGGACCGAGCAGGTCGTCCTGGGCCACGTCCTGGTAGAAGCGCCGGACCAGCTCCGCCACCTCGACCGGCGTGTCGAGGTCCCGGCTGGGCGCCGGCCGCTGCGGTCCGGAGCTCACGATCCGCTCGCCGCCAGGTGGCCCGGCCCGGTCACGACGCCTCGGCCCGGGTGGCCCAGGTGACCCCGCCGACCATGGCACCGAAGCCGAGGCCTCCCCAGAAGCCCACGAAGGCGCCGAGTCCGAGCGCGGCACCCCAGCCCTCACCCAGGGCGAGCACGCCGGCGGCCACGACCACGAACGACAGGACCACGCCGATGGTGATCGAGACCGTGAACACCCGGCGGGCGTCCACCGTGGAGGTGGAGGTGGAGGTGGTGTCTGGATCCGCGACGTGGCTCATTTTTCTAGTGTATAGGTGATAAATCAGCGTGGCGAGGGAGAGGGGCCCGACCCAGGGCCTCCTCCTTGTTGCAAGGTGGTTTCAACAAGGCGGGAACTGTGCGAAGGTGCAGGGGCCAGGACCAGGCGAGCAAGGAGCGAACGGTGCACATCCCCGACGGGTTCATCGACGCCGGCACCTCGGCCGCTGCGGGGGCCGTGGCCGTGGCCGGTCTCGGAGTGTGCGTGCGGCGCACCGCCGACTCGCTCCAGGACCGCGAGGTCCCGCTGGCCGGACTCACCGCAGCGTTCGTGTTCGCCGTGCAGATGCTCAACTTCCCCGTGGCCGCCGGCACCAGCGGCCACCTCCTCGGCGGGGTGCTGGCAGTCGTGCTCGTCGGGCCCTACTTGGGCACGCTGTGCATCTCGGTGGTGCTGCTCGTGCAGGCCCTGCTCTTCGCCGACGGCGGCCTCACCGCCCTCGGCCTCAACGTCGTCAACATGGCCTTGATGACCAGCTTCGGTGGCTATGCCGTCTTCCTCGTGCTGCGCCGGCTCCTGCCGCGCACCCGGACTTCGGTGGTGGTGGCGTCGGGCATGGCTGCCGGCGTCAGCGTCGTCCTGGCTTCGCTGGGCTTCACCCTCGAGTACGCGATCGGCGGGACCGGCGGCGCACCCGTCTCCACCGTGGCCGGCGCCATGGTGGGGGTGCACGTGCTGATCGGGATCGGCGAAGGCGTGATCACCGCGCTGGCGGTCTCGGCGGTGCTCGCCACCCGGCCCGACCTCGTCCACGGCGCGGCCGATCTCGCTCCCGACCTGGTGCTGCACCTCGGCCCCCCGGCCCGGCCCGTACCGGAGCAGGTGGGCTGATGCGGCTCCGGTTCCCCCTCTTCCTGGCCGCCGGGCTGCTCGTGGCCGGCGCCCTCGCCTTCTTCGTGAGCCCCCACGCCAGCTCGCAGCCCGACGGCCTGAACAAGGTGGCCATCGATGAGGGCTTCGACCGGACCGAGGAGCCGCACGCCCTCGGCGACCTGCCCACCGCCGGCTACGAGGTATCGGGCGTCGACGACGCCGGCCTGAGCACGGGTCTGGCCGGGGTCGTCGGTGTGGGCGTGACCTTCGTGCTGTGCGCCGGCGGGCTGGCGGCGATGCGCGCCCTTCGGCAGCGCTCCCCCGGCGACGGCGACGGCGAGGGCGGGCCCGTCGGGTACGACGCTCCCGCCCGGACCTGACATGAGCGCAGGCCACGTCCACGCGCTGTTCGTCCCCGGCTCCAGCCGTCTCCACCGGATGGCTCCCCAGTGCAAGGTGGCGACCTCGTTCCTCTTCGTCGTGGCCGTGGTGGCCACGCCCCGTGAAGCGATCTGGGCGTTCGCGGCCTACGCCGCGGTGCTGGTGGCGCTGATCGCCGCGGCCGGCCTGCCCGGCGGCGTGGTGGCGCGGCGGCTCCTGATCGAGCTCCCGTTCGTGGCCTTCGCCCTCTTCCTGCCGTTCGTGGGCCAGGGTCCGATGGTGGAGGTGGCCGGCCGGTCGCTCTCGGTCGAAGGGCTCTGGGGGGCCTGGAACATCCTCGTCAAGGGAACGCTCGGCACGGCCGCCTCGATCATCCTGGCGGCCACCACCGCCGTGCCCGAGCTCCTCGGTGGCCTCGAGCGCCTCGGCCTCCCCCGCGTGATCACCGCCATCGCCGGGTTCATGGTCCGCTACCTCGACGTCACCGTCGACGAAGCCCGGCGCATGGCGATCGCCCGCCGCTCCCGGGGCCACGACCCCCGATGGCTGTGGCAGGCGCGGGCCACCGCGGCATCGGCCGGCACGCTGTTCATCCGCTCGTTCGAGCGGGGCGAGCGGGTCCACCTGGCCATGGTGTCGCGCGGCTACGACGGCACCCTCCCCTCGTTCGGTGCCGCGCCCGCCGCCCGCTCGGACTGGGCCGGGGCGATGGCCGTCGCGACCACGGCCGCCGCCATCAGCGCGTCAGCGTGGCGGTTCGCGGTGTGAGCGCAGCCATCGAGGTGCGCGGCCTCGCCTTCGCGTACCCCGACGGACACCAGGCCCTGTTCGGCGTCGACCTGCGGGTGGAACCGGGCGAGCGCGTGGCCCTCCTCGGCCCCAACGGCGCCGGCAAGAGCACCCTCGCCCTGCACCTGAACGGGATCCTCGCCCCGGGTGCCGGGTCGGTGCACGTGAGCGGGGTGCCCGTGGTGAAGGAGCACCTGCGTGACGTGCGCCGCCGGGTGGGCATGGTGTTCCAGGACCCCGACGACCAGCTGTTCATGCCCACCGTCGGCCAGGACGTGGCGTTCGGTCCCGCCAACCTCGGCCTGCGGGGCGACGCCCTCGCCGCCCGGGTGCGCCAGGCGCTCGACGCGGTGGGCATGGCCGGCGCGGCCGACCGGCCGCCGCACCACCTGAGCTTCGGGCAGCGCCGCCGAGTGGCCGTGGCCACCGTGCTGGCCATGGAGCCCGACGTGTTGGTGCTCGACGAGCCCACCTCCAACCTCGACCCGCTGGCGCGCCGGGAGCTGGCCGACGTGCTCCGCTCGCTGGCGCTCACCACCCTGGTCATCACCCACGACCTGCCGTACGCGCTGGAGCTGTGCCCTCGCTCGCTGGTGATCGATGCCGGCCGGATCGTGGCCGACGGGCCCACGCGAGACCTCCTGGCCGACGAGGCGCTCCTGGCCGCCCACCGCCTCGAGCTCCCCTACAGGTTCGACCCCCTGGCCATGCCGCCGTCCGACTCGGGCCCGTAGACGAAGGCTCGTGCACCTGAGCCGCGATAGGGGGCTCGACTACACGAGCCTCGGCGGCGTGGCGGCTCGCTCGACGATCGCGGAGCACGCAGCACAGGTGCCGAGCAGGGCGAAGTGGCGCGGCTCGAGCGCGAAGCCGTGGTCCGTCGCCAGCCGGTCCGACAGGTCGCCGAGGTACGTGTCGGGGAGCTCGATCACGCGATCGCAGCGGCGACACAGCAGGTGCACGTGGCGACGGTCGGCCAGGTGGTACAGCGACGGCCCGTGGCCGAGGTGCACGTGTTCCACCTGGCCGAGCCGTTCGAGCACGTCGAGCGTGCGGTAGACGGTGGACACCGACACGTCGGGCATGGCGGCCTGGACCTCGGCGGCGATCGCCTCGGCACTCACGTGGCCCTCGCTGGCCATGAGCGACGTCACCACCGCCCGGCGGGCCGACGTGACCCGCCCGCCATCGGCGCGCAGCACCTCGAGGATCTCGTCCAGACGACGGTCGGCGGGAGGTGTCGACACGAGGGCAGCGTAGGTGCCGATGCGCCGCCGATGGCCGTCAGACCGGGACGGTCACCTCGGCGTCGGCCGACGCATCGTTCGCCACCGGCGCCTTGGAGGCGAAGGCGCGGGCTCGGTCGAGGGCATCGAGGCGGGCGTCGGAGGACGTCGGGCCGACCAACGTGTAGCGGTCCTGGTACTCGGGGCGCACCTCGCCGCGCTCGTCGACCAGCCACGGCAGGGCCATGCGGCGCGGCACCTTGATCACGCCCGGGTCCTCCCACGTGCCGAACACGTGGTCCCACAGCGGGGTGGTGACCCCGTGGTTCGCCATCGGGTGGCCGAAGTGATGGTGGAAGTGGTGGTGGCGGACCCAGGTGCTGTAGCGACCCCGCGGGGCGCGCAGGTGCGACACCGCGTGCTGGTACTCGTAGAAGAAGTAGGCCGCGGCCCATCCCACCCACACCGCCACGGCGGCGGCCGGTCCCGCCACCAGCCACCCCGCCGGCGCCAGCACGAGCCCGCCCACGAGCAGCATGCCCAGCCAGCTGAGCAGGTGGATCGACGAGAAGCGCCAGCCGGCCTTGACGTGGTGCTCGAGGTGCTCGCGGCTCATGATCCCGCGCCCGTTCATCTCGTGCATGGCGAAGCGGTGCAGCAGGTACTCGGCGAGGTTCCAGGCGAAGGCGCCGACGACGAAGCCGCCGAGGACGGCGAGGACGGTGGTCACGGGAGCGCTCCAGGAGGGTCGATGGCGGTGATCGGCCACGAGGCCGACAGGGAGCGGGCCGCCCGGACCCGCGGGGGCGTGGCGCCCCAACCGACGAGCAGGGCGTCGGTGAGCTGGGTGCCGAGGGCCGCACCGGTGGTGGGCATGCCGGTGAGCAGGCCGTCGGTCAGCAGGGCGCCGTTGAGGGCCACCACCCAGGCCAGGGTGCGGGCCACGGCCGGGTCGACCGGGTGGCCGAGGGGGTCGGCCACGAGGTCCTCGCCGTGGAGGGCACCAGCCGCGACCGCATCGTCGAGGAGGCGCCTCGGCGCTCCGAGCACGCCCATGGCCGCAGGCACCACGCTCCCGGCGTCGGTCACGTCCTCCACCCCGCGGGTGACGAGGAGCTCCTGCTGGAGGCGGAACTCGTGGGGGTGGCGCTGCGGGGCGGCCAGGAACAGGTCGGCGAAGGCGCAGAGCCGGGCCAGCGCCCCCACGTCGGGGGCGACGTCGGCGGATGCCACCGCGTCGGCGGTGGCGGCGAGGTGGCGCTCGGCCACCGCGCCGAGCGACACCAGCGCCCGCTCCTGCACGGCGGCCACCAGGGCGCTGCGGGAGGGGAAGTAGGTGTACAGCGACGCCGGCGCGTAGTCGGCCGCCTCGGCCAGAGCGGCCATGGTCAGCCCGGTGACGCCGGCGTCCTCGACGATCTCCGCCGCGAGGTCGAGCAGGCGAACCCGTCGGGCGGCGCGCTTGCGACCCCGCCGGTCCGGCGAGCCCGTCCCGGACGCCAAGAGGGATGGTGCTACGTTTTCCGAAGGCACATCGGAAAACGTAGCACCATCCCTTCGGGGCGGCCAGGGTCGGGCTCGGTGCTTCCTACAGGGCCTCCGTCCCCATCTCGGCGGTGCGGACCCGCATGACCCGCGGGACCTCGGTGCACCAGACCTTCCCGTCACCGATCTTCCCGGTGCGGGCGGCGTCGCCGATCACCCCGAAGATCCGCTCCACGTCGACGTCGTCGACGAGGACGTCGATGCGCACCTTGGGCACGAAGTCCACGGTGTACTCGGAGCCTCGGAAGGTCTCGGTCTTGCCGCCCTGGCGGCCGTAGCCCTGGACCTCCCCGACCGTGATGCCCATGACCCCGGCCTCTCGCAGCGCCGTCTTCACGTCGTCGAGCTTGAACGGCTTCACGATTGCGGTGATGAGGTGGATCATCAGTTGCTCCTTGCGTCTTCGGGACCGGCGACGGTGCTCTCGCCCACGCCCTTGCCGGTGTAGGTGGTGTAGGCGAAGCCCTGGCCGAACTCCATGTGGTACGCCGGCAGGCCGTGCTCGGCGATGTCGATGCCCTCGAGCTCGAGGTCTCGCTCGATCCGAAGGGCGTAGCTGCCTGGCATCTGCTTGATGGCGTACATCAACAGGAGGCCTGCCCCGAGCACCACGACCACGCAGCTCACGCTGCCCACCACCTGGGCGATGAGCTGGTCGGTGCCGCCGCCGTAGAAGAGCCCCTTCACCGAGACGCTGCCGTCGTAGCCGTCCGGGCCGGGGAGCCCGTAGCCGGTGGCGAACAGCCCCACGGCGAGCGTGCCCCAGATCCCGCAGCCGCCGTGGACGGCGACGGCGCCGATCGGATCATCGATCCGCAGCGATTCGAGCAGGTCGACCACGAGCGGCACGATCACGCCGGCAACCGCGCCGATCACGATGGCCCCGGTCGGTGAGACCCAGTAGCAGGGGGCGGTGATGGCCACGAGGCCGCCGAGGAAGCCGTTGATGGCCATGCCGACGTCCCACTTCTTCGAGCGGGGGTACACGAAGAACACGGCCACCAGCCCGCCGGCCGCTGCGGCCAGCGTCGTGTTGGCCGCCACCCGGCCGATGCCCTCGAAGTCCATCGCCGACAGCGTCGAGCCGGGGTTGAAGCCGTACCAGCCGAACCACAAGATCACGGCGCCGATGGCAGCGATGTTCATGTCGTGGGGGGCGGTGGGGCCGCCGCCGTCCTTGGAGAACTTCCGCCCGAGGCGAGGTCCCAGGGCCAAGGCGCCAGACAGGGCCAACATGGCGCCCACCGTGTGGACCACCGTCGATCCGGCGAAGTCCCGGAACACCACGCCGTCGGGGACGATCGGGTCGAACCAGCCCATCGTGTTGCCGAGCCAGCCGCCCGGCCCCCACACCCAGTGGGCGAAGATCGGGTAGATGAGGCCGGACACGCCGAGGCTGTAGAGGATGTCGCCCTTGAAGCTCGTCCGGCCGACCATGGCGCCCGACGTGATCGTCGAGGCGGTGTCGGCGAAGGCGAACTGGAACAGGAAGAAGGCGAGGAACGCCACCTTCGTGTCGAACAGCCCGGCGTAGTCGTAGGTCTTCGGGATGTCTTGCAGGAAGAAGTACGAGTGCCCGATGAGCCCGTTGCCCTTGCCGAACTGGAAGGCGAACCCGACGGCGTAGTACAGGATCCCGCACAGGCAGGTGTCGAAGATGCACTCCATCATGATGTTGACCGACTCACGGGAGCGGGCGAAGCCGGCCTCGAGGGCCATGAAGCCGGCCTGCATGAAGAACACCAGGAACGCCGCCACCAGCACCCACATGGTGTTGATCGGGCTGATCAGGTTGTCCGGACCCTTCACGGCCTCCTGGAGCGGGGCTGCACCCGCGGCGGTACCGAAGAAGTAGGTGAAGCCGAACATCACGCCGACCACGGCGAGGAGGCCGAGCATCTTGCCGGCGAGCACCGCGCCGAAGCGCTTCTGGACGTCTCGCTGGCCGAACGCGCTCAGCGGCAATCGCTGTCGCTTGCGGAACCTGCGAGTGGGCGACGGGCCGTCCCCGGGCGGGGGTGGGCCACCGGAACCAACACCGGCGAGGACGGGTGCTGCCGCCACGTCGCCGGACCACGGGAGTCGGAGCATGTTCATGGCCCGCACCGTAAGGAGGGGTGGTTTCGCCTCCGTGCCGTCGACGTAACAGCTTTCGCGCAGCAGTCTGACCGATTTCTGACCTGTGGGACCCGCGACATCCCGGCGACAGGCCGGGGACAGATCGGTCAGCGCAGCTCGTAGATGGTGGGGGCGCGCCCGGGACCGGAGTGGTTGGCGTCGGGACCGAGCTTGGCTGCCCGTCCCTCGCTGATCAGCTCGTCGACCGCCTTGCGCACGGTGACCGGCGAACCCCCTCCGGCCGCCTCGGCCAGCTGGGCCAGGGTGAACTGCTTGGGCATCTGCTCGGCCACGGCCTTGATCTGAGGCACCGGGATCGACGCGGCGCGCGTGCCGCCGGTCCGACGGGGGCGGGTGCCGCCCGCCGCCGGGCCTCGCCGACCGCGCGACGAGGGCACGGCGAAGCCGGCCTCGGCCAGCACGAGGTCGGGAACCCCCAAGGCCCGGAACGCCTCCACCGGGATCCCCTCGGCTTCGGCGTAGCTGCGGGCGGAGCGCACGAACGCCGAGGCGATGGCCGAGGCGTCAGCGGCCCGAGCCCGCTCCCGTGCGGCGGCGGTGTGGAGCCGGTCGATCGGGTCCGACGCGGCGGCGAAGGCGGCATCGGCGCGGGCCACGGCGTCGTGGTCCACTGCGCTGGACGGGTCTTCGAGCCACGCCAGGTAGCGGCGGACTGCGGACTCGGCTTCGGTGGCGGGATCAGCATCGACATCGGGCATCCGCCGATGGTACCGAGCCGGCGGTCGAGGCTCAGCGGTCGAGGCTCAGCGGTCGAGGCGGTCGAGGCGGCGGTAGCCCACGAGCCGCCCGACCGACACCGCCAGGGTCTCGCGCGCCAGCGCCCGCAGGTCGGTGGACCCTGCGGCCGGTGAGATGGCGGCGTGCAGGCCGACCGAATCGGCGATGCCGGCCAGCCGCTTGGCGTGAGCTGGCCCGCTGACGAGCACCACGTCGTCGACGTCCTCGGTGCGCAGGAAGCGGGCCACGGCGGCCAGCGATTCGTAGGTGGTGCGACCCTGCACCTCCTTGCGGATGGCGCCGTCGGGCACGCCGTGGCGGCGCAGGTAGTTGTAGCCGGCGGTGGCCTCGGTGAAGCGGTCGCCGCTCTGGCGCCCGCCGGTGACCACCACCATGGGCGCCCGGCCCTGCTGGTAGAGGTCGAGGGCGTGGTCGAGGCGCTTGGCCAGCGCCGGCGAGGGCCGGCCGTCGTACTGGGCGGCGCCGAGGACCACGATGGCCTGCGCGTCTCGGGCGCCGTCGTGCCCGCTGGCCTGCCACACCTGCACGAACGTGCCACCGACGTAGGCGACCACCACGGCCACGGCCAGCACCGGGACCAGCCACCAGCGCCGGCGGCGCGCCCGGCGGGGCGGCTCGACCGGCGGGTCCGGCTGCGACGCGGCCTCACCCGGCGGGTCCGCCCGCACGCCGGCGCGCGAGGTCATCCCACCTGGTGCCGGGTGGCGCGCAGGCGGGCCAGGGTGCGCGTCCGACCGAGCACGGCGATCGACTCCCACAGGGGCGGGCCCACGCTGCGCCCGCTGATGGCCACCCGCACGGGGCCCTGGGCCTTGGACAGCTGCGGGGCCCCCTCGGCGTTGACGATCCCGGCGTCGACGGCGGCCTGGCTCACGGCGGCCTGGATCGGCTCCGGGGTCCAGTCGTCGGGGCCCAGCGCCTCGAGGCGGGCGATGGTGGCGTCGAGCATCTCGGGGACCGAGCGGCCCTTGGTGATGGCCTTGGTCCACGACGC
>CAZIVZ010000109.1:0-9312 GCA_964542495.1 uncultured Aquihabitans sp. | reverse complement strand
TGCCGAGCAGGGACGGCGCACCCTCGTCTGCGAGGTCGACGCCAAGGGCAACCTGGCCGACTTCTACGAGGCCGGCCCCACCACCTTCGCCGCACGCGAGCTCCAGACCGGCCTGTGGGCCATGTCGATGAACACCGAGGAGTCGCTGAAGGAGTACCTCAGCCTCCAGCTCAAGATCCCGTTCATCGCCAGGATCGGCCCGCTGGCGCGCACCTTCGACTTCATCGCCAACGCCGCCCCCGGGGTCAAGGAGATCCTCACCATCGGCAAGCTGGCGTGGGAGGTGCGCGAGCGGCACTACGACCTCGTGGTGGTCGACAGCGTGGCCAGCGGGCACATCGTGGGCCAGCTCACGGCGCCGCAGGCGATCAACGAACTGGTGCAGGTGGGCTTGGTCCGCCACCAGACCCAGTGGATGCTCGACATCCTCACCGATCCCGTCCAGACCGGCGTGGTGATCGTGGCCGCGCCGGAGGAGATGCCGGTGGCCGAGACCATCGAGCTGGCCGCCCGGTTGGACACCGAGACCGACGTCGACCTCGCCGCCATCGTGGTCAACCGGGTGCTGCCCGAGCTGTTCAACGAGCGCGAGGAGGCGCTGTTCGAGCAGCTGCGTGACCCGCGCCACGTCGATGCCCTGTCCTCCGCGGCCAAGGGTGACGTCAGCCCGATCCTCGACGCCGCCGAGCTGGCCGTCACGCTTCGCCGCACCCGCGCCGGGCACCTGGCCGATCTCCGCGCCGCGGTCGATCCCGCCGTGCCGCTGATCTACGTCCCGTACCTCTTCACCCGCAGCCACGGCGCCCGGGCCACCCGCCAGGTGGCCGAGCTGCTGGCCGAGGAGCTGTGATGGCCGCGGCCGGGAAGTCCAAGAAGCGGCGCAACGCCGACGCCGACGAGCGGGCTCGCACGCTCGAGCAGCTCCTCGCCACCCGCGAGATCGTGGTGTGCTGCGGGTCCGGCGGTGTGGGCAAGACCACCACGGCGGCGGCGGCGGCGGCCATGGCGGCCACGCACCTCGGGGGCAAGGTCCTGGTGGTCACCGTGGATCCGGCCCGGCGCCTGGCCACGGCCCTCGGCCTCGAGCAGTTCGGCAACACCGAGACCCGCGTGCCCCCCTCGGCGTTCGCGGCGGCCGGCGTGGAGCCGCGCGGTGAGCTCTGGGCCGCCATGTTGGACACCAAGCAGTCGTGGGACGACCTCGTCAGCCGCCACGCCCCCACCGAAGCCGTGCGCCGCCAGATCCTCGAGAACTCCCTCTACCAGAACATCTCGGGCCGGTTCGTGCAGAGCCACGACTACATCGCCATGGAGCGGCTCTACGAGATCCACAGCGCGGGCACCTACGACCTGATCGTGGTGGACACCCCGCCCACCCGCAACGCCATCGACTTCCTCGAGGCACCGGCGCGCATGGCCGACTTCTTCTCGTCGAAGCTGCTGCGCTGGCTCACCGCGCCCACCAAGTCGCGCGTGATGACGCTCGCGTCCAAGCCCTTCTACACCGTCGCCGACCGCATCCTCGGGTCGCAGTTCCTCGAGGACATCGCCGAGTTCTTCTCGCTGTTCCAGACCATGGCCCCTGGCTTCGTCGAGCGCGCCGACGCCGTCAGCCGGATCCTCTCGGACCGTCGCACCACGTTCCTGGTCGTGTCCACGCTGGAGGCGGCGCCGCTGCACGAGGCCGAGTACTTCATCGCCGCGCTCGACGAGCGCAAGCTGCACCTCGGTGCGCTCGTGCTCAACAAGGTGCTGCCCGCCTACCTGCGTCGCAGCACCACCACCGGCGTGGCCCACCGGCTGTGCACGGAGGCCGACGAGCTGAGCGACTCGGTGGCGGGCGTGGGCGATCCTGCCGACGTCGCCCGGGTGCTGCGCACCGTGGGGGAGAGCTTCCTCAACTACCAGGTGGTGGCCAAGCGTGAGGCCGAGCAGCGCGCCAGCCTGGCCCGCAGCCCCGAGGTGGTGGCGGCCGTGCCCTACTTCGACGCCGACATCGCCGACCTCACCGGCCTGCTCGCCCTCGGCGACCGCATCTGGCGCTGAGCAGGCAAGCCACGGACCGGCTTCCTAGCGGGGGCCCTCGGTCAGGTCGGCACGGGGCACGGTGGGGGTGCTCGGCAGCGCGTAGGTGACGGTGGCGAAGGCCACCAGCTCGTCGCCCTGCTGGGAGTGGATGCGCACCGAGACCAGTGCCTGGCGGCGGCCGACCTTGATGAGCTCGCCGGTGGCGCGCAGGCCCGCGACGGGGGGCTTGCGCACGAAGTCGATGGCGAGGTGGCTGGTTACGGTGAGGAACTCGGGCCCGATGCGCGACACGACCGCCACGTAGGCCACGGTGTCCGCGAGGGTCATGAGCGTCGGCCCCGAGACGGTGCCGCCCGGGCGGACCTGCACGTGGTCGACCCCCACCACGACCTCCACGCCGTGGTCATCGGCGCGGGTGGTCTCGAACGGGAGGCGGGTGCCGGGGAAGGCCTCGGCCAGGAACTGGTTCAGCTGGTCGGGATCCATGGCCACCACGGCGCCCGACCCTACGCGCGGGTGAGGGGGCCGGCGTCGGACCGGTCTGGTGGCGCAGGTGGCGCCCTACCATCGCCTCGTGGCATCGCTCGCCGAGATCGTCCGGAAGCAGTCCCGCCTGTCGGCGGCCGAGACCGTGCACCTCCAGCGCCTCGTGGCCGCCTGGAACATGCTCGCCGACTTCTGCTTCTCCGACCTGCTGCTGTTCGTGCCCATCGGTGAGATCCACCCGGGTGGCGCCGCGGTGGGCGACGAGTTCCTGCTCGTGGGCCACGTGCGCCCCTCCACCACCCAGACGCTCTACCGCCACGACATGGTGGGCGATCTCGTCTCGGAGGACGACCGGCCGCTCGTGGCCCGCTCCCTTCGGCGGGAGGAGATCATCGAGGGGGAGATCACGGTGAGCGCGATCCGCGAGCGGATCCGGGTGCAGTGCATCCCCGTCCGCTACGACGGCCGCACCATCGCGGTGCTGTCGCGCGAGTCCACGCCCACCGTGGGCCGCTCGCCCGGCGAGCTCGAACGCACCTACGTCGACATCTTCAACCGCTTCGCCCGCATGATCGCCGGCGGCGAGTTCCCCTACGCGCTCGACGACTCCGTGTCCAAGGAGTCGCCGCGCGTCGGCGACGGCGTGGTGGTGCTCGACCGGGCCATGTGCGTGGAGTACGCCTCGCCCAACGCCGTCTCCGCCCTGCACCGCATGGGTGTCCACGCCAACACCGAGGGCATGCGCCTCGGTGAGCTCGGCCTCGAGGACGAGCCCGTGCGCGACGCCTTCACGGTGGCCAGGCCCATCACCCAGGAGGTGGAGCGGGGGGAGGTCATCATCTCGTTGCGCTGCATCCCGATGCTCGACTCCCAGGGCGTGTCCGGTGCGGTGGTGCTGTTCCGAGACGTCACCGAGGTCCGCCAGCGGGACCGCCTCCTGCTGTCGAAGGACGCCACGATCCGTGAGATCCACCACCGGGTGAAGAACAACCTGCAGACGATCTCGTCGCTGTTGCAGCTCCAGGCCCGGCGGACCGGTTCCGAGGACGCGAAATCCGCCATCGCCGAGTCGGTTCGGCGGATCCAGTCGATCGCCCTGGTGCACGAGACGCTGTCGCGCGAGGCGGGCGAGGACGTGGCCTTCAGCGAGATCCTGCGCCCGCTCGTGCAGATGGTGGCCGAGACGGTGTCGTCCCCGGACCGCTACATCGACTTCGCGGTGGAGGGGGAGGCCGGCACGCTACCGGCCCAGATCGCCACGCCGATGGCCGTGGTGCTCACCGAGCTGCTCCAGAACACCGCCGATCACGCCTTCCCCACCGACCGGGTGCGCGAGCAACCCGATCGCGTGGAGGTCAGGCTCGAGCAGCACGCCGACGGGGTGGTGGTGCGCGTCACCGACAACGGGGTGGGGGTGCCCGAGGGGTTCAGCGTGGCCACCGCCAAGGGCCTCGGCCTGTCGATCGTCCGGGCACTGGTCACCTCGGACCTCGGCGGGACGATCGACCTCTTCGAGCCGCTCCACGGCACCGGGACGGTGGTGGAGCTGCGCATCCCCATCGAGGCGATCGCCACCTGAGGCGGAAAAAGCAAGAAGCCGGCCACGAGGGCCGGCGTCTGGCAGTGCGGTGCGGGTGGTCAGGCGGTGCGGCGCTGACGAGCGGCGTACTGCTTGCGCAGCTTGCGGCGCTCCTCCTCGGAGGTGCCGCCCCAGATGCCGGAGTCCTGGTTGGTGGCGAGCGCGAAGTCGAGGCAGTCCGACTGGGCGTCGCACTGGCGACACACGGCCTTGGCGTTCTCGATCTGCTCGATGGCCGGGCCGGTGGTACCGACCGGGAAGAACAGGTCAGGATCGGTGTCGCGGCATGCCGCAGTGCGACGCCACTCGTCCGATGCGATGGTGAGCGACAGCAAGTGAGCAGAGCTCAGGGCCACGGTGCCTCCAGACACGACAGGAACGTCACGAGGGGGATCGTGACTAGGTTCACATGCGCTGCGGACGCTCGACTTGCGGGAAGGTCTCTGCGGCGCCTAGAGCACGGTACTGGCCGGTGCTTCCTCCTGCAAGCACTTTTTCGCAGAATTTTCACAAGACTGACGCATTTCTCCCCGGACCGTTCACCTCAGGGCTGCTGAGCGGGTCCGAAGGATGCGTACGCTGGTACCCATGGTCCGCGTCATCGCACATCGGGGCGCCTCGGCGAGCGCTCCGGAGAACACCATCGAGGCGTTCCACCTCGCACGCGACCTCGGGGCCGACTGGGTGGAGCTCGACGTTCGGCGCACCGCCGACGGTGTCGCGATCATCCACCACGACGACCGGCTGCCCGACGGCCGGGTGATCGTGGAGACGCTCCGCATCGACCTGCCCGGCCACGTGTGCGACCTGGGCGATGCCCTCGACGCCTGCGCGGGGATGTCGGTCAACATCGAGATCAAGAACTTCCCCGGCGATGCCGACTTCGACGAGACCGAGTCGGTGGCTGAGCTCGTGGTGGCGGAGGTGCAACGGCGGGGCAGCCACGCCGAGGTGCTGGTGTCGTGCTTCCACCTGCCCACGATCGCCCACGTGCGCCGGCTCGACCCGGAGATCCCCACCGCCTTCTTGCACCTCGGCGCCGAGGCCGACTGGGATGCGTTCGCCGGGCTGGTTGCGGCGGGGGGCCACGTGGCCCTCCACCCCTGGGACTGGCTGGTGGACGAGGCGTTGGTGGCGGCGGCCGAGCGGGCCGGTCTCGAGGTCAACGTGTGGACGGTCGACGACCCCGAGCGAATGGCCGCCCTGGTGGCCATGGGCGTCCACGGCCTGTGCACCAACGTCCCCGACGTGGCCCGCCAGGTGCTCGCCGATCCCTGACCGGCCCGAGGTGCGCGTGCTCGGGGCTGCACGGCGACATCGAGCACGCGCACCTTCGGTGCTGAACGGTTCGGGGGACGGGTCAGGCCGGGGCGTCCACCGGCATCACGAGGTCCATGACGTGGGGCACGTGCCGGAGCTCGAGCCGGGCGATCTCACCGAGGTAGTCGCCGTCGACCTGGTACGGGAAGGGCTTGCCGTCGAGGCCCTCCACGAGAAGGCCGTTGACGTCGTGGCGGTAGTGGATCGCCCGATCCCTGGCCAGGGCGCCGCCGCCCTTGAGCGCCTTGCCCATGATGCGCAGGAGCCGGTCGGCCCGCATGGACCGCACGGTCACCATCGACAGGCCGTTCTCCAACGTTGTCTCGGGCGCGATGTCGAACGGCGTGTTGCCCACGTAGGTGTAGGGGTTGGTGTTGGCGCACACGGCGAAGAACCCGTCGTCGACGCGGTCGCCGTCGGGGTAGCGCACGCGGAAGTGCGGGTGCTTCACGTCGAAGTGCGTGAAGTAGGTCGTGAGCCCGGCCCAGATGAACAGCGGGTGGCCGGCCCAGCGCTTCAGGCCCGACCGGCGCTCCACCTGCTCCACCAGCGCGGCGTCGTAGCCCATGCCCACGTGGAAGCAGAAGTAGCGACCGTTGACCCAGCCGAGCCCCACCCGCCTGACCGAGCGCGCCTCGAGCGCTTCGAGCAGCAGCGCGGTGGACTCCACCGGGTCGTTGGGGAGCCCGATGGTGCGGGCGAAGACGTTGGTGGACCCGCCCGGGAGCACGCCGAGCGCCGTGTCGGTGCCGGCCAGCCCGTTGGCGGCCTCGTTGACGGTGCCGTCGCCGCCGAGCACGACCACGACCTCCACGCCCTCGGCCGCCGCGCCCTGGGCGAGGCGGGTGGCGTGGCCCCGGCGCGCCGTCTCCACCAGCTCCACCTCGTGGTCGCCGGCCAGCGCCTTGCGGATCACCACGCGGGTGCGCGCCGTCACCGAGGACGAGAAGGGGTTGACCAGCAGCAGGACCTTCACGAGACCCCGACCGTAGGCGCGCCGCTCGAACGGGGCGAAGCGCGACCGGCCTTCCGGATCCGGGCCTCGGTCTGCGCCATACTGAACCGGTTCGCACCGGCCCGGCGCACCGGGCCACCTCGGGGGAGACGCTCATGGCGAAGATCACCTCGGCCCGTCGGCCGCACCGCCTTCTGCTCGCCGCGCTGGCCGCGGTGGCCGTGGTGGCCGGTGCCACCGCCTGCGAGCCTCGACCGCCGCAGAAGGATCGCGTGGTGATCTTCATCCACGGGTACTCGGCCCTCGGGGCCGGGACCAACTGCAACAGCGCGTTCGGCTCGTTGAAGAACAGCCTTCGCGCCGACGGCTTCACCGGCACGTTCGTGACGATCGGGTTCTACGACAGCGACACGAACTGCGACCTCAACCTGCGCTCGCTCGACGGCGACATCTCCAACAGCACGTCGTGGAAGACGCTCGCGAAGGTGTTCTCCCGCTACGTGCACGACACCTACACCGCGCAGAACATCCCGGTCGACGTCGTCGGCCACTCGATGGGCGGTCTCATCGCCCGCGGTGCCGTGCAGGGCAGCACCGCCGGCGAGTCGGGCTTCTCGGGGCCGCTGCTGGTGGAGGACGCCGTCACCCTGGCCGCTCCCCATGCCGGTGCCGCCTGGTACTCCTACCTGTGCCTGTGGGGTCAGTGCAGTCAGCTCAAGCCGGGGGCCAGCGACATCGAGTGGCTCGCCACCGTGCCCAACCCGCAGGGCCTCGGTGGCACCGACTGGACCGTGCTGGGCTCCACCACCGACGACGTGGTGCCGGAGTCGTCGGCGCTGTCCATGGGGGTGCCCGACGCTCGCAAGGTGCTCTACACCGACATCGAGCACAGCGACTACCAGAGCAACCCGACCTCGCAGGCCCGCACCGCGCTGGCCCTCGCCGAGGTCGAACGCTGACCGGTCCGGGCGGGTCGATCCCTACCCCGCGGTAACCACGCCGGACCAGGTCACGGTGCCCGTCGCGCTCGGATTTGTCCGAGCGGTGGCCGCCGACGACAATCGGCGCCATGAACGTGGTCGTCTGTGTCAAGCAGATCCCGGATCCCGCCGACCCCGGCGCGCTGAACCCGGATCACACCCTCAAGCGTGATGGCAAGCTCATCCTGGACGAGTCCGACTCGTACGGGGTCGAGATGGCCCTCCAACTGGTCGACAAGGCCGGCGGCGGCGAGGTCACCCTCGTCTCCATGGCCCCCAACGGCGAGGTCTCCGGTCTCCGCACCGCCCTCGCCATGGGCGCGGCCAAGGCCATCCTCGTGAGCGACGACGCCCTCAAGGGCGCCGGCGCGCTCGACACCGCCAAGGTGCTGGCCGCCGCCATCGGGCGGGTGGAGGGCGCGGACCTCGTCCTCGCCGCCACCGAGTCGTCCGACGGCTACACGGGCACGGTGCCCGAGCAGATCGCCGCCATCTTGGACCTCCCGTCGATCACCTTCGCCAAGTCGGTGGAGATCGCCGACGGCACGGTCAAGGTGCAGCGCCAGACCGAGGCCGGCTACGACGAGTGCGAGGCGCCGCTCCCGGCGCTCGTCTCGGTGACCGCCGGTGTGGTCGAGCCCCGCTACCCCTCCTTCAAGGGGATCATGGCGGCCAAGTCGAAGCCGGTCGACACCCTCACGGTGGCCGACCTGGGCATCGACTCCGCCATCGTCGGCTGGGCCGGCGCCGGCCAGGAGATCGTCGACGTGGCCGCCGCCCCCGAGCGCGAGGCCGGCGAGGTCATCGAGGACGACGGCGAGGCCCACCTCAAGATCGTCGCCTTCCTCGACGAGCTCAAGGTCCTCTGACCCTCCCACACGAACGAAAGGAACGCAGACATGGCTCTTTCCAAGGTGTGGGTCCACGCCGAACTGACCCCTGAGGGCGCCGTCGCCCCGATCTCGCTCGAGATCCTGGCCAAGGCCCGCGAGATCGCGGACGTGGTCGAGGTGTTCACCGGCGCCGACGGTGCCGCCGTGGCCGAGACCGTCGGCAAGCACGGCGCCACCACGGTGCACGCCACCGGCGACCTGAGCGGGAAGCTCCAGGGCGTCCACGTGGCCGCCGCGCTCGCCGCCGCCATCGAGGGCGGCGCCGCTCCCGACGCCATCCTCCTCGGCACCACCTACGACGGCCGCGACATCGCGGCCCGCCTGTCGGTCAAGCTCGACAAGCCGGTGCTCACCAACAACACCGACATCGAGGTCGGCGACGGCATCGTGGTGTCCACCCAGATCTTCGGCGGCACCCAGATCGTCAAGACCAAGTTCGCCGCGGGCGGCCCGGCCATCGCGCTGTTCCGTCCCAAGTCGTTCGTGGCCGAGGAGTCCGGCGGCGGCGCGGCCGCGGTGGCGGCGCTGCCGGTGCCCGACACCGGCGCGGCCGGTGCTGCCAAGCTGCTCAACCGCCACGTCGAGGAGACCACCGGTCCCAAGCTCGACGAGGCGGCCGTGGTGATCTCGGGCGGGCGCGGCCTCGGCGAGGCCGGCAAGTTCGAGCTCATCGAGGAGCTGGCCAAGCTCACCAAGGGCGCTCCCGGCGCCTCCCGTGCCATCGTCGACGCCGGTTGGGTGCCCTACAGCTACCAGGTGGGCCAGACCGGCAAGGTCGTGAAGCCCACGGTGTACCTCGCCGCCGGCATCTCGGGCGCCACCCAGCACATGGTGGGCATGAAGGGCTCGAAGAACATCATCGCCATCAACAAGGACGCCGAGGCCCCGATCTTCTCGATCGCCGACCTCGGCATCGTGGGCGACGTGCACAAGGTGCTGCCCAAGCTCATCGAGGCCCTCCAGGCCCGAGGCTGACGCCAGACCTGACGCACCACACCTGACGTTCGGTCGGGGCCCCGGCGTGATGGCGCCGGGGCCCCGCCGCGCTCGGCCCGAGGTCGTGACCTTCTG
>CAZIVZ010000108.1:0-9397 GCA_964542495.1 uncultured Aquihabitans sp. | reverse complement strand
CGTGTCCAGTTGGGGGTAGTGCTCGGTCCAGCTTCCCTCAGCCGGTTTCGCGAAGTGCGCCATGCGGGTGGTCCTTCATCCGATCGGTCGCCGGACGGTATCACGCATCTCGGAAAAAGAGAAGGTCATTTCCGTCCGGCGAGGTCGTCATCCAGCTCCACCCGGAACGAAGCCAGCGCCATGGCCAGCGCGTCGTAGGCACCCACGGTGAACACCAGGTCCAGCAGCTGCGGCGCGTCCAGCTCCGCGGCCAGCACCGCCCACCGATCGTCCGCGATGGCGCCGTCGACCACGAGGTCGTCGACGGCCGCCACCATCGCGGCCTCCAGCGGCGACCAGCCGCCGGCGCCCGGGCCCGCGGCGATCCGCTCGACCTCCTCGTCGGTGATGCCGGCATCGGCGGCCAGGACCAGGTGCTGGGCCCACTCGTAGGCCGAGCCGCGCACGGCGGCCACCCGCAGCACGAGCAGCTCGCGCTGGCGCGCCGTGAGGGTGGTCCCGAACAGGATGTGGCCGTTGAAGGTGTGGAACGCCGCGGTCAGCGCGGGGTGGTGGGCGAGGGTGCCCAACACGTTGAGGCCCTTGGGCCGGCCTTCGCCGCGCGCCGGGAACGGGTGGCGGGGCGCGGCCGGGCGGATGGCCGCGATCGCGTCGGCCATGGCCGGTGGCCAGTCGGCCGGCGCCAGCGGGGCGATCCGCGGCCCGTCGCCCGGCGCGTCGCCCGGCCCTGCGCCCGGGGCGCTCACCGGATCGGCTCGTCGCCCGTCAGGGTGCACCGGTGCATGTCTCGGGGCGAGGTGGGGTCGTACCGGCAGGCCCGGTGCAGCACCCCGTTGTTGTCCCAGATCACGAGGTCGCCCACCGACCACTCGTGGCGGTAGATGCGCTCGGGCACGGTGGAGCGCTCGAGGAGGTCGGCCAGCAGCGCCTTGCTCTCGTCGGGGTCCATGCCCTCGATGTGCGACGCGGTGGCCCCGATCACCAGCGATCGCCGGCCGTCGGCGTGGTGCCACACCAAGGGGTGGACCTTGGCCGGGCGGGACCGCCACAGCGCCAGCTGCTCCTCGGTGGGGTCGTCGTTGAACAGCCGCTGGGACGCCTCGATGGTGTGGACCACCCGCAATGACCCCACGTGGGCCTTCTCGTCGTCGTCGAGCAGGTCGTAGGCCTCGTACGAGCTGGCGAACTCGGTCTCGCCCCCCGAACCGGCCACCGCGTGCGCGCTCAGGATCGTGGCCTTGATCGGGATGTCGTCGGTGCAGCCGTCGATGTGCCAGTCGAAGGTGCCCCGCAGGTACTGGGCGGCCGGGTTCTTGGCCGGGTCCAGGGTCACCCGGAAGATCTCCGGCGGGTCGGCGTTGCGGAACGTCTCGGTCGGCCCGAGCCGCTTGCTGAACGCCACCTGGGCGGCGTCGTCGAGGTGCAGGTCGCGGAACACGAGGGCCCCGTGCTCCTCGAGGGCGCCGAGCACGGCCCCGGGCAGGTCGTCGTCGGCCACGAGGCGCTCCGGGTCCACCCCGAGGACCTCGACCCCCACGGTGGCCCCCAACCTCTGCGTCTCCAGGACCGCCATGGGCCTTCCTCCGCGTCGTTCCCCTCGGGCCGAGCGCCGACCCGATGACTAGAGTGCCACTCTACACCCAGTAGAATGACGTTTCCATCGACTGCGCAGGGGTGACCCGTGGACCACGCCGAGCTGAGCGACATCGTCGAGATCGAGCAGCTGCTCGCCCGCTACGCGGTGGGGATGACCCAGGACGACGTCGAGTCGGTGATGGACGTCTTCACCCCCGACGGCACCTACCGGGCCTTCGGCGACACCTATCCCCTGGCCGACTTCCCCACCCTGGTGGCCGCCGCGCCCAAGGGCCTCTTCCTCGTGGGCACCCCGGCCATCGAGCTCCACGGCGACACGGCGACCGGCCGCCAACCGCTGTGCTTCGTGGAGCAGACCACCCACCACCAGCGCATCGGCTACTACACCGACACCTACCGGCGCACCGAGCACGGCTGGCGGCTGGCCACGCGCGCCATGACGTTCCTGCGCCGCAGCGGCGCCCGAGACGCCGGCCGGGCCCACGACCCCAGCCGACCCCAGCCCACCGCCTGATCGGCACGGGGACCGACCGCGTGCACCTCGACGAGTTCCGGTCCGAGCTGGACGCCTGGCTCGACGCGCACGACCACGAGCTGCGCGGCGAGCACGCCACCGGCACCTCGCTCGACGACCACATGGCCCACCTCTCGCACGTGAAGCGGCTCGCCTTCGACGCCGGCTGGATGCGGTGGGGCTGGCCCGAACGGGTGGGCGGCCTGGGCGGGTCCAGCCTGCTGCGGGCCTACCTCGGCGAGGCGCTCACGTCGCGCGACCTCGTGGAGCCGGGGATCTACTCGATGACCGAGGTGCTGGCGCCGACGATGATCGACCACGCCGCCCCGGAGCTGGCCGCCGCCATGGTGCCGAGGCTGCTGCGCGGCGACGAGACGTGGTGCCAGGGCTTCTCCGAGCCCGATGCCGGCAGCAACCTCGCCTCCCTCGCGTGCCGAGCCGTACCGAGTGCCGACGGGTGGCGCGTCACCGGCCAGAAGGTGTGGACCAGCCTCGCCCAGTACGCCCAGCGCTGCGTGCTGCTGGTGCGCACCGGCACCGTCGAGTCCGCCCACCGGGGCATCACCGCGCTGTTCGTGGACATGGACACCCCGGGCATCACGGTGCGGCCCATCGAGACCATGCACGGCGCCCCGGAGTTCTGCGAGGTGTTCTTCGACGACGTGGTCGTGCCCGGTGACCGGGCCCTGGGCGGCGAGGGCCAGGGGTGGTCCGTGGCCATGGACCTGCTCCCCTTCGAGCGGAGCACGGCCCTGTGGCACCGCGCCGCGTTCCTGCACCGCCGCTTCGAGCAGCTGCTCCACGCCGCACCGCCCGGCTCGCTCGACCCGGCGCGCGTCGGCGAGGTCGCCCAACTGCTCACCGCGTTCCGCCTCCGCTCGCGCGCCACCCAGCACCGCATGGCCGCCGGTGGCGAGCTCGGCGCCGAGACGTCGATCGACAAGGTGCTGGTGGCCACCGCCGAGCAGGTGGTGTTCGACCTGGTGGAGGAGGCGCTGGCCGACCAGATCGTGCTGGGCGACGATGCCGCGTCGCTGCGCTGGCGCACCGAGTACCTCTACTCCCGGGCCGCCACCATCTACGGCGGCAGCGCCGAGATCCAGCGCAACATCATCGCCCGCCGCCTGCTCGACCTCGGCAGCGACCGGTGATGGACGCGAGCGAGCGCGAGCTGTTCGACCGCACCGTCGCCCAAGCGGTGGGCGAGCACGGCGGCCAGGCGCTCGACGCCGCCCTCGACGACCTCGGTTGGCACGACGCGCTCGACGCCGATCCTCGCACCGCGGTGTCGCTGCTCTTCGGCCACGTCGGCCGCGCCAACGCGGTCTGCGGCGCGATCGACCACGTGGTGGCCGCCGGCCTCGGCGTGGACGGCGGCTCGTCCGCCGTGGTGCTGCCGCAGCTCGGCGGCACCGAGCCACCGGGCCGCGTCGTCGACGGCCGGCTCCACGTGCGCGGCGTCGCCACCGCCCGGGTGCTCCTGCACCCCACCGTGCTGGTGCCCACCGACGGCGCGGTCCTCGAGGTAGAGCGGGAGCGCCTGTCTCCCCGCCCGGCGCGCGGGCTGGACGAAGCGCTCGGGCTCGTCGTGGTCGACGTCGACGGGCTCCCCGGCTCCGCGGGTGCCGTCGAGGTGGCACCGACAACGCCCGGCGCCTGGTCCGCCGCGGTGGCGACGGCCCAGCTCGCCGTCGGCCACGAGCTGATCGGCGCCTCCCGGGCGATGCTCGGACTGGCCCGCGAGCACGCGCTCGAACGGGTGCAGTTCGGCCGGCCCATCGCCGCCTTCCAGGCCGTCCGCCACCGCCTGGCCGACACCCTGGTGGCCATCGAGTCCGCCGAGGCCGTGGTCGACGGCGCGTGGGAGGACCGCTCCCCCGTCACCGCCGCCATGGCCAAGTCGGTGGCCGGCCGAGCGGCCCGGACCACCGCCCGCCACTGCCAGCAGGTGCTCGCCGGCATCGGCTTCACCACCGAGCACGACCTCCACCGCTACGTCCGCCGGGTCCTCGTCCTCGACGAGCTCCTCGGCTCCTCGCGATCGCTGACCGCGTCACTCGGCCGCGACCTCCTCGCCGCACGCCGGCTCGCCCCGGTCCTACCGCTGTAGGTGCAGCTTCCTGCAGCTGAGCCGAGCTGCGGGCACCAGCTGCCTTGAGTTCGAACCTGACCCCCCGCTCCCCGTCAACTCGGGCCGCTGGTCAGCCGCGACTGAGGTTCTCGACCACCTCTCGCTGGCGCCTCGTCCAGTAGTCCTGAACGGCGTCTCGGCCGACAGGCAGGGCGGGGTCGTCAGCGACGTCGTCGAGGTAGGCCAGCGACCGGACGACAGCCGCCACCGTCTGGTCGGATTCGCGAGGGCGGTACCTCTCGAGGAAGAGCGCGATCCCTTCCTCGACGCGTATCGCGCGTCGGTCGATCTCCATGAGGTCGAAGTAGTCGCGCAGCTCACCCCGGTCCATGATGACCTTGAGGTTCATCGCAAGGATGTCCTCGACGCTGGCGACCCGGATGCCGGCCACGACGATCGCTCGCCTGAGCATCTTCTGGTCCGCCGCTCGAAGGAACTGCACCTTCGTCCCGTCGAGCATTGCGTTGAGGGTGCTCGCGTCCTGGTAGGTGACACCGAGTCGGCCCACCTCCTCGAGGGCCTCGCGCAGTCGTTCAAGGTCCTGTCGCGCTCGAGCATGAAGTCGAGGTCCCGGCTGACCCGGTGGCGCAGGTGGACCGTCAACCCGGTGCCGCCGGCGAGGTAGGCGCTCTCGGGAACGATCGGCGCCAACTTGACCCAGGTGTCCGCAGTGGCCCCTGGCAGGAAGGGAACCAGGTCCGGGGGGATTGTGTCGTCGCCCGCACGAGCGGCATCAGCCATGGGCCAGATGCAGGATCAGGGAGCGGCGCTTGTCGTCGAGGCCTCGGAGCCGCGCGACCTTGCCGATCGAAGCCTCGTCGAGGTGCGACGCCGCCCAGCTCAGCGCTTGGGGATCGTCGCTGCGAAGGAGGCGGGCGGCGACGTAGTCCGAGTCCGAAGGCAGGCGAAGCTTCGACGGGTCCGCGTTCCAGAAGTGGTGCCAGAGGCGCTGCGGCACCGCCTTCGCGGGAGCTCTGGGTTCGCGGCGCTCCGGTAGCACGACCTTGCGCACCGCGGGCGCGATCTCGATCCAGTCGGTGCTGGCGTGCGCGATCCGCGTGATCGTTGCGTCGCGTGCCTCCCCTTCGACGACTCGCTCCGTTCTGATGGTCACCAGACCCTTGGCCTGCAGATGCGCCACCGCTCGGCTCGCCGTCGTGGGGCTCACCGACGCCGACCGTGCGACGGCTCGCATCGAGCGCAATCCCAACGGATGGAGGTTCAGCGCCGCCAGCACGAACATCTCCTCTCGCGTCAGCCCGACCACCCGAGGCGCAGAACCCAGCCGCTTGCGTAGTGCGCCGTACTGCGAGGCGGTCAGTCGCCGCTCCTTGCCCTGTTGGGTCGGGGCGATCCCCAGGTCTCGGATCGCTCGACTCAGTCGCGGCATGGAGGTCCCCAAGGATCTCGCCGCCTCGGTGAGCGAGTAGGTGTCCATATCGTTCAGTGTACCAGCCGACCCGGCAGCGCTATGCCGGGTCCTTCGGGGTGAGGAAGCGGTCGATGTTGGCTCGCAGCTCGGGCGAGTCGAACGAGCGGTGCTCGGCGGTCAGGGCGTAGTCGAGGGTGGCCAGGACGGCGCGCTCGAGATGCAGGTTCAAGATGCGCTTGGTGTCCTCCACCGCGCCCTTGGGCAGCCGGGCCATCTTCTTGGCGCAGGCCAGGGCGGTGGCGAACACCTCGTCGTCCGGGCAGACGTGGTTGACCAGGCCGATCTGGGCCGCACGAGCGGCAGGGATCTTGTCGCCGGTGAGCGCATACTCCTTGGCCAGCTGGAGACTGGTGAGCAGCGGCCAGGTCACGGGACCGCCGTCGGCGGCCACCAGGCCGACGGCCACGTGGGGATCGGCCAGGTGGGCGCTCTCGGCCATGAACACCACATCGGAGAGGGCCACGAGGCTGCACCCCAGCCCCACCGCGGGACCGTTCACCGCGGCGACCACCGGCACCCGGCAGCCCACCATCCCGGTCACGATCTGGCGGCCGTGGATCAGCGTCAGGCGCCGCAGGTCCAGGTCGTTCACCAGCTCGTCGATGTAGCTGAAGTCCCCCCCGGCGGAGAACGCCCGGCCGTTGCCGGTGATCACCACGGCGCGCACGTCGGGGTCGGCGTCGATCTGGGGCCAGAGCTCGGCCAGCCCCTGGTGCAGCTCGTGGTCGGTGGCGTTGAGCTGCTCGGGCCGGTTGAGCCGGACGACGAGGACCGTGTCGTCACGCTCGATCTGGAGGGAGGGAGGGAGGTCGTAGGTCATGTGGGGAGCCCCAGTATCCGTTGGGCGATCAGGTTGCGCTGGATCTGCGAGGTGCCGCCCATGACGCTCTGCGATCGGCTGTAGAGGTAGGTCTTGGTCCAGGTCTGGTCGCCGGCGTGCCCGGTGCCGCCGACCGACAGCGCAGCATGGCCCACGGCCTGCTCGGTCGCGGTCATGAGCAGCTTGTCGATCGAGCCGTCGGGCCCGTGGTCGATGCCGTCGAGGCGGTCGGAGAGCCGGCGGCTCACGTGCAGGCGCAGCATCTCGGACTCGACGATCGCCCAGGCCAGGTCGCGGCGCTGCTCGGCGTCGAAGCGATCGGGGTCGGAGCGCACCCGGTCGGCGAGGCTCCGGACCGTCTTGCGGTAGCGGGCCACGAAGCCCAGCTCGCCCGGCTCGCGCTCGTGGCTGACCACGGTCATGGCCAGGCGCCACCCCTCCCCCGGCCGGCCGACCATGTTGGCGGCCGGCACCCGGGCGCCGTCGAAGATGACCTCGCCGAACTCCTTGGTGATGCCGTTGATCATGCGCAGCGGCCGTTGCTCGATGCCGGGCTGGTGCATCGGCACCACGAACGCGGAGATGCCGCGGTGCTTGGCCACGTCGTGGTCCGTGCGGGCCAGCACCAGGCACCAGTCGGCGTCGTCGGAGTAGCTCGTCCAGACCTTGTGGCCGGTGAGCACGTACTCGTCTCCGTCGCGCTCGGCGCGGGTCCGCAGCGAGGCCAGGTCGGACCCGGCGTCGGGCTCGCTGAACCCCTGGCACCAGCGCTCGTGCCCGCTCACGATCCCGGGGAGGAAGCGCGCCTGGATGTCGTCGCTGCCGTGCTCGAGGAACCCCTGCACCAGGTACCCGAGGCTCGGTCGCGGGGGTGCGCCGGCCGCGGCCAGCTCGTCGTCGACGATCACCTCGTACACGGTGGGCAGGCCCTGGCCGCCGATCTCGGTCGGCCACGACAGGCCGAAGAACCCGGCCCGGTGCAGCGACTGGTGCCAGGCCGCCATGCCCGCCCAGTAGTCGTCGTCGGTGGACGACGAGGGCAGCCCGGGGTCGTTCTCGGCGAGCCAGCGCCGCAGCCGCAGCCGGAAGGCGGCCTCGTCGGGCGAGTCGGCGAAGTCCATCACGCGCTCGCGATGCCGGCGTGGGCCAGCACGCGGTCGAGGTTGGGGCCGACGCCGCCGAACGCGTCGATCGACAGCAGCGCTCGGCGCAGGAACACGTGCGCCAGGCACTCCCAGGTGTTGCCGATGCCGCCGTGGACCTGGATGGCCGTCTCGCACACCGTCCGGGCGGCCCGCGACGCATAGGCCTTGGCCGCTGCGGCCGCCGCCAGCGCGTCGGCGGCGGGGAGGGCGTCGACCGCCCACGCCGCGTGCAGGGCCAGGCTGCGCGACCCCTCGGTGGCCACGAGCGCGTCGGCGAGGAGGTGGGCCACGGCCTGGAACGAGCCGATGGGTGCGCCGTACTGGCGACGCTCGGTGGCGTAGTCGACCGACAGGTTCACGGCGCCGCGCATCACGCCCACCAGGTCGGCGCAGGTGAGCGCCAGCCCAAGGGCGGCCACGCGGTCCAGGTCGCGGCCGGTCAGCGGGCGGGCGACGTCGGCCGCGGCGACGGGCACCACTCCGGGCACCGGCACGCCCACCGCGCGGGTCAGGTCGACCTGGTCGGCCGCCGGGGCCAGTGCGACCTGGGCCAGCGCGTGGCCGCCGGGCACCGCGATCAGCGCCAGCGCCACCTGGGCGCCGTCGGCGTCGAGGGCGATCGCACCAGCGGGGAACACGCCCTCCTCCACGACCGCCGGGCCGCCGAGGTCACCGCCGCACAGCACCGTCTCGGCCTTGCCCGCGGCGGGGGCACCGGCCAGGCGGCGCAGCTCCGCGGCCAACGTGGGGCCGAGGAACGGCGCGTCGGCCAGGCCCCGGCCGAGCTCCTCGGCCACCAGCGCCGCCTCCACCCCGGAGGCCAGCGGCGCCGAGCCGTCGACCGCGCTGCGCAGCTCGAGCCAGCCCGACGCGGCCACCGCGTCGAGCAGCTTGGTGCGGCGCTCGGC
Organism: uncultured Aquihabitans sp.; assembly: GCA_964542495.1. Taxonomy (GTDB): domain Bacteria; phylum Actinomycetota; class Acidimicrobiia; order Acidimicrobiales; family Iamiaceae; genus Aquihabitans. The sequence goes on along the minus strand of CAZIVZ010000108.1, from coordinate 851 downwards.
GTCGTCGAGCTGGCCGACGGCGCGGGGTCCCAGGCGGTCGACCACCTGGGCCGCGGAGTCGCGCAGGGCGTGCTGCTCGGGCGAGAGGCGGACGTCCATCAGCGCTCCGGGGCGCCCAGCAGCACCGGCGTCCACTCGTCTCGCAGCGTGCGGCGCAGCACCTTGCCCGACGGCAGCCTCGGGATGGCGTCGACCACCACCAGGTGCCGGAGCTGCTTGTAGGTGGCCAGGGAATCGGCCACGAGCGCTTCGAGCTCGCCGTCGGCCACCGGACGGCCGGGATCGAGCTGCACCACGCCAACGGGCACCTCGCCGGCCCGCTCGTCGGGCAGGCCGAAGACCGCGCAGTCGAGGACCGACGGGTGACCGTGGAGCACGGCTTCGATCTCGGCCGGCGCCACCTGGAACCCGTTGACCTTGATCATCTCCTTGGACCGGTCGGTGAGGTGGACCCAGCCCTCGGGCTCGATCCAGCCGACGTCGCCGGTGCGGTACCAGCCGTCATCGAAGGCGTCCGCCGTGGCCGAGGCGGGCAGGTAGCCCGCCATGAGCGACGGGCTGCGGGCCTGGATCTCCCCCACCCCACCGGGCTCGAGCAGGGCGCCGGTCTCGAGGTCGGTGACCCGCAGCTCCACGTCCGCCGGTGGGAGCCCGGCGGAGTCCAGCCGCCACCGCTCGGGCCGGCCCACCGGGTTGGCGGCGATGACCGGCAGCTCGCTGGCGCCGTACGCCGGCAGCCAGGCGACCCCGGTCCGGTCGGTGACCACCCGGGCCACGGCCTCGGTGACCGGCGTCGCCCCCCACATGATGTAGCGGAGCGACGAGAGGTCGTGGTCCTCCAGGTGCGGGTG
>CAZIVZ010000107.1:0-9404 GCA_964542495.1 uncultured Aquihabitans sp. | reverse complement strand
CTCCTGGAGCAGCGGCAGGCGCCCGGTGCCGGTGGTGACCAGCTTCACCTCGAGATCGCTGCGCGTGCGCACGCGGTCGAGGAACCCCTGGAGGATGGCGGCCAGGTCCTGGCTGTCGGTGACGTCGGTGCGCAGGTCGTAGAGGGTGTCGCGCACCTCGCCCACCACGCCGCGGACGTCGTTGCGGAGCTGGCCGAGCTGCGCGGTGACGGAGACGCCCTTGGCGTCGGCCTTCACGATGCGATCCAGCTCGAAGGCCAGGTAGGCGAGCGACTGGCCGATGCGGTCGTGGAGGTCGCGGGCGATGCGGGTGCGCTCCTCGTCGGCGCCCACGGTGCGCAGGCGGGCGAACCAGCGGGCGTTGTCGATGGCGAGGGCGGCGGGCTCCACGAAGCCGTCGAGCAGCTCCTGGTCCCGGAGGCGGAAGTGGTCGCGCTCGCGGTGCTCGAGGGCCACCAGGCCCACGGTGGAGTCTCGGGCGGGGAGGGCGGCGTAGAGGCCCGAGGCCATCTCGGTCCACAGCCCGGGCCCGTCGATGAGCAGCTCGGAGACGTTCACCGGGTGGCGCAGCGTCACGGCGTCGCGCGCCGGTGCCGACAGCTCGTCGAGCGTGTAGGTGGGGGCGGGGCGCACTCCGTCCCACCGGGCCACCACCCAGGTCTGGTCGGTCTCGTCGAGCATGAGCACGGCGGCGGCGTCGTAGTCGAAGAGGTCCTTGAGCCGGTTGATGGTGGTGTCGAGCGACTCCTCCAGGTCGAGGCTGGCCGGCAGTGTCTGGGCCACGCGGTGCAGGGAGTAGAGGAGCAGGTTGGCGTCAGCCAGGCGGCCGAGGCGGTCCAGGGCGAGGCTGTGCTGGCGGTCGGCCTCGCCGGTCACGCGGCGGGCGTAGCCGGCGATGAGCGCCACCAGGATCAGCTCGACGGTCCACTGCGTGGCGGTGCGCAGGTCCGACAGGTCGGCCGACGGGCGCACGAGGTAGGGGAGCGACACCGCCATGGCCGACGTGATGCTCACGCGCAGGGCGAAGCCGAAGCCGCGCGCGAACCCGGCCACCATCACCGCGGTGATCAGGGCGAAGACGAACGGCGAATCCCAGTAGCCCGTGGCCACGACCGCCACCACGTGGAAGCCCACCTCGAGCAGCACGCGCACGACGCTGTTGAGGTCGTCGACGTAGCGCACGGGCTGGACGATCCGGAAGACGTTGTAGGCCACCACGACGGCGCACCACGCCACCACGTCCCATTCCTGGTTGGCGAAGAACGGGCTGGCCAGGGCCACCGAGATGGCGGTGGTGCCGCCGCGGATGCCCAAGATGGCGGGCCGGAACGCGGCGACCTGGTCCCGCGACGGGGCCGACAGCTCGTGGTCGGCACCGGTGGGTTCGGAGGAGGAGGGCCCGATGGGCGGGGCGGGGGTGGCCGTCGCCATGCGGGGAGGTTACGGCGGCACGGACGGTGGCGGTGGGACGGGGCGGTAGCGTCTCGCCGTGCTGTTGATCGGGCTCACCGGAGGCATCGGCTCGGGCAAGTCGTCGGTGTCGGCGCGCCTGGCCGAGCGGGGCGCGGCGGTGATCGACGCCGACGCCATCGTGCGCGAGCTGCAAGGCCCCGGCACCCCGGTGCTGGCGGCCATGGTGGAGCGGTTCGGGCCCCAGATCCTGGCCGCCGACGGCACGCTCGACCGCCAGGCCGTGGCCGACCAGGTGTTCAGCGACGACGCCGCCCTGGCCGACCTCAACGCCATCGTGCACCCCGCGGTGGGGGCCGAGATCGCTCGGAGGCTGGAGGTGGAGGCGGCCACCGACCACGTGGTGATCCTCGACGTGCCGCTGCTGGTGGAGTCGGGCCGCTCCGACCTGGCGGCGCTGATCGTGGTCGACGTCGACCCGGCGGTGGCGGTGGCCCGCCTGGTGGAGCACCGGGGGTTCCGCGCTGACGACGCCTGGGCCCGCATCGCCCGCCAGGTCTCACGCGAGGATCGGCTGGCGCGGGCCGACCTCGTGGTCGACAACAGCGGCACGCTGGCCGAGCTCGACGCCGAGGTGGATCGAGCCTGGGCCTGGATCGGGTCGCTGCGGTCCTCGGCCTGACCGTTACCAGGTGCCGGGGCGGGGCGGATCCCAGGCGGCGAGGTCGAGGCGGGTGCGGCCGTAGCGGGTCTGGTCGTTCCAGAGCTCGTTGCGGAACGCCACCACGCCGTCTCGGTGGCGGCTGGTGACCTCCACCGAGCCGCGCGACGCCGGCACCACGGCCCACAGCTCGCCGGCCAGCTCGAACTGGTCGGCGTAGAGGCCGGTGCAGTCGGTGGCGCGGATGAAGAAGCCGGGGCCGCCGGCGGAGACCTTGGCCGCTCGGTCGGGCCCGAAGCGGATGACCGGCCGCCGCCCGCCTTGGAGCGACGAGCGACCTCCGGCCGGCCACGTGAGGCGCACGTCTCGCAGGACCACGGTGGCGCTCTCGGAGGGGAAGGCGTCGATCAGCACCGGGCCCATGTGGTCGGCGTGGGCCTGGAGGTAGCCGCCGGTCCAGCGCAGGGCGGCCTCGGGGGCCACGGTGGCGATGCGGCCCGACTGCTCGGAGTTGCCGTCGAGCACGTGGACCTGGGCGGTGGAGGTGATCACCAGGTCGGTCCGGCAGCGGTTGAACTGCGGGTTGGTCAACACGGTAGAGGCGGAGGTGCGCAGGCCCTCGCCCAGGTCGTCGAAGAGGCAGTCGGTGAGCTGGCCCCAGACCGACTGGGTGTTGTCCACGCGCACGCCGGTGGTGGCCTCGTGGCCGCCGCCGGAGAACGTGCAGCGCAGGATCGAGAACTGGTCGTTGTTGCCGTTGTCGCCGGTGAAGGCGATGGCGGCGTCGAGGCGCCCGGCGCCGGCGCCCGCCTCGGCCCAGCTCCACGGCCCGAGGTGGCAGTCGGACACCACGAGCTGGGCGTTGGTGCCCTGCTGGTCCTGGGCCACGCCGTGGAAGTCGATGCCGGCCGACGGCGGTCGCTCGTCGTGGCCCTCGAAGCGGAGCTGGCGGATGGCGACGGCCTTCGAGTCCCGCACCCGGACCATGGGGCGCCCGGCCGGCCCGGCCCAGCGCAGCACCGTGCCCTGGCCGCCCTGGGTGGGCGGGTGGCCGATGCCCTGGCCCTCCAGGCTGCCGGAGAAGCGCTGGAGCTCGAGGGTGTCGCTGAGCAGGAACACGCCAGGGGGGAGCACGAGGCGGGCCCCGGCCACGCCGTCGTCGGGCCGCAGCCCGTCGAGCACGGCTTGGAGCGCCCTGGTGTCGTCGGCCACCCCGTCGCCCACCACGCCGGTGAGCGCGGTGGGGCTCTGGTTCGGGGTGCCGCCCGCGCCCGCGGCGGTGGTGCTCGGGCCGGCCGCGGTGGTCGACGTGGTGCTGGGCCCGGTGCTCGTGGGCTTGGCCGCCGGCTCGGCGTCGTCGCTGCTGCAGGCGACGAGGATGATGGGAGCGGCCGCTGCGGCGCCCGCCGCCCCGGCGAGGAAGTGCCGCCGCGTGACCGGGCTCGGCCGCCGTGGGGTGTCGCCCTCGCCGCTGTGCCCGGTGTCGGCGCCCTCGTCGTCGTCCATGGCCTGCCCAGCATACGGACGACGGTCGTGGCGCAGGCCGCCGCTCCCACCCCGAGGCTCGTGTACCCAAGCCGCTCCATGCGGCTCGAGCGCACGAGCCTTGCGGCGGCAAGGCGCGGTCAGGTGCGGTCGATGCGCAGGGTGGGCAGGAGGATCTGGGCGTCATCCCGATCGAACGAGTGGTAGGTGAGCTCGCCGGGCTCGGCCACCCGGTGGACCGTGCGGAGCGTCTCCACCAGGAGGCCGGCCACACCGCTGAGGTCGGTGCCCGGCGGAAGGTCGATGAAGTGGTTGGGGGACCCCTCCATGCAGCGAGGGTCGTCCTCGGGGAAGTGGGTGGGCGGCTCCCAGCCGAGCTCGGCCAGCCGATCCAGGTCGTCGGTCGACAGGCGGTCATCGGCGCCGAGGTACTGGTTGCACACCGTCTCGATGCGGTCCTCGTGGTCGTCGACGGCGATCTGCACGAAGCGGTTGCCCGCCGCCGCGAGGATCAGGAACTGGCCGGGCTCGAGCACCGCGAGCACCTCGCCGAGCGCGGCCGTGAACTCGAACCACGCCTCCTCGTCCGGCTCGACGGCGTCGTCGCGGTTGGCCGCGGCGATCGCCGCCTCGGAGGCGCCGTCGGTCTCGTAGTCCAGGATCGCCCGCACCCCGACGGAGTTGAGGTGGTCCCAGTACTCGTCGGGGACCATGAACCGGTGCGTGACCTCGCGGTCGTCCGCCGAGCCGGTCAGCACGAGGATCACGGCGAGGAACTCGTCCTCGTTCCCGTCGTCGTCCTCCCCGATGAGCGGGATGGCCCGGGCGTGGGCCTGGGAGATCTGGATCAGGCCGTCGAGCTCCACGTCCTCCTCGTCGTCCAGGGCGCCATCCGCAGGCAGGTCGTTCGGGTCGGGCGGGTTGGGCAACGGTCACGGCCTTTCGTCGAGGTCTCACCACCTGGGTACGGCCGATCCGTGACGCGGCGGGTGCGGTATCCGTCCTCCAATGTGGCTACATTGGGGAGATGGTCATAGCTACATCCCAGGTCGAGGTCGGCGTGCGCGATCTCAAGAACAACCTCAGTCGCTATCTGGAGCGGGTCCAAGGCGGCGAGGAGGTCATCGTCACCGACCGCGGGCGTCCGGTGGCGCGTCTGTCGGCGCTGGACGCATCGGCGGACCGGTTGGCGGAGCTGGTCGCGCTCGGGGTGGTGCGCCCCCCGACGCGCCTCACCCGGCGCCCGCCTGTCAGGCGGATCCGGCCTGAGGGTTCGGTGAGCGACCTGGTGGCAGAGCAGCGTCGTTGATCACCTACGTCGACACCTCGACCCTGGTGAAGCGGCTGTTCGACGAGGACGGGTCCGATCGGGCCGACCTGATCTGGGAGGGAGCCGACGTGCTCGCTTCGGCCGCCCTGATCGTGGTGGAGGCCCGATCCGCGCTGGCGTCCGCACACCGAGGGGGACGGCTCACCGCCCGACAGCACCGCGCCGCCAAGGCCGATGTCGTCGGGATGGTCGAGGAGCTCGCCATCGTGGAGGTCACCGACGCCCTGATCGCCGAAGCCGCCGACCTGGCCGAGCAGGAGAAGCTCCGCGGCTACGACGCCGTCCACCTCGCCGCCGCGCTCCTGGTCCGCGCCGAGGTGTTCTCCAGCGCCGACGCCGACCTGTGCCGCGCGGCCGAGCGCTGCGGCCTCCACATCGCCAACCCGCTCGCCGGCTGATCTCCTTCCCGGCGATCCTCTGCCGGTCACGGGGACCCGGTACCTCCCCGGTCCACGTCGAGGTCGGCGTGGAGAAGGAGCTGCCGCCATGAAGACCCACATCTACTTCCTGCTGGACCGGACGGGTTCGATGAGCCCGATGGTCGACGATGTCGTCGGCGGGTTCAACACGTTCCTCGCCGAGCAGCGCGCCGCGGGCGACGACGCGCGCATGACCCTGGTGCAGTTCGACAGCCAGGACCCCTTCGAGGTGATCACCGACGCCGTGCGGCTGGCCAAGGTGCCCGAGCTGACCGTGGACACCTACCGGCCCCGGGGCATGACCCCGCTGCTCGACGCCACCGGCCACCTGATCGCCCACGCCACCGAGCGGGTGGAGAAGCGCAAGAAGGCCGGCAAGGCGGCCGAGAACATCGTGGTGGTGACCTTCACCGACGGCGAGGAGAACGCCAGCCGCCGCTTCTCGGCGGCGACCATCAAGGAGTTGGTGGCCGACAAGGAGGCCCAGGGCTGGACGTTCGTCTTCCTCGGCGCCGGCCTCGACGCCTACGGCGAGAGCCGGGGGATCGGCTACTCGGACGGCTCGGTCCAGGCGTGGGCACCCGACGGCGCCGGCGTCTTCGCGGCCATGGCCAGCACCTCGAAGGCCATGCGGGGCCACCGTGCCAAGATCCGACTGGGCGAGCGCGTGGACTCCAGGGACTTCTTCGAGGGCGACAAGGAGGCCGAGCTCGACCGCCGTCGCCGCCGCGGCGACCTGTAGCGGCCAGCGAGGTAGCTCAGCCCGAACCCGTCGTCGGCAACGTGTAGGCCCAGGTGGTGCTGACCGTGCCCGAGTTCCAGTACACGGTGCCGTTCACGATCGCGGGCGACGCGTCGGTGCTGATCATGCCTGGGGTCGTCGACCACAGGGGGGTGCAGGTCTTGGGGACACCTGAGCAGCCGATCGATCCGGCGGCGTCGAGCGCGTGGAAGTGCGAGTCCGGCGTGACGGCGTACACCAAGCCGTTGGCGCCTGCAGGTGAGCCGGATACCGCGTACCCGCCGACGGCCGGAGCGTAGGTCCACACGGGCGTGCACACCTTGGGGCTCCCTGAGCAACCGGTCGCACCGGTCGCGTCGAACGTTCGCATCGTGCCGCCCACGTTGACCACGTACACGGACCCGTTCGCGACCGCTGGGGTGTTGCGCGTGTCGCCGACGGCGGCGGTCCACAGCGGTGAGCACGCCTTGGGCGATCCGGTGCACCCGTTGGTTCCCGCCGCGTCGTACGCATAGAGGGTCTGGCCGTAGCCGGCGACGAACAGGGTTCCGCCGTCGACCGCCGGTCCGCCGTAGGCGAGCGAGGTGGGCGGGCTCGCGCTCCACACGGGTGCGCACACCTTCGGCGAGCCGCCGCAGCCGGTCGAGCCACTCGCATCGAACGCCACCACCCGGGACCCCTCCGCGGCGTACACGAAGCCGTTCGCGACGGCCAACGCCTGGCTGTAGAGCACGTCGGTCGGGGCGGCGGTCGACCACCACAGCGGCGAGCAGACCGATGCGGTGCAGTTCGCGGACCCGTTGGCGTCGTAGGCGATCACATATGCGTTCCCCGGCGCCGCGTAGAAGGTCGATCGTGCTCCGGTGACGTAGACGACGCCGTTCGCGACCGCGGGTGAACCCGTTCCGATGTTGACGAAGGTCCCGGTGGTCCACAGCGGTGCGCACACCTTCGGCGAGCCGCCACAGCCGGACACGCCGCCGGCGTCGTACACCTGCAGACCGGAGACACCAGCCGCGTACACCTTGCCGTTGTCGACGGTGATCGACCGCCCCGCCTGCGTCGAAGACGTCCACATCGGCGAGCACACGGTCGGCGTCCCGTTGCACCCCGACACGCCCGTCGCATCGAACGCCTGCAGGACCCCGCCGCCGGTCAACGAGTAGAGGACCCCGCCGGCGACGACCGGCGGCGAGGTTGCGCCTACATACCCGCGCACCTGGGTCAGCTGCGAGACGTTCGCCACCCCAATCGTCGACTCGCCGGTCTGCCAGCCTGCGCGACTGGGTCCACCGTGGAATGTCGGCCAGTCGCAACCCGTCAGACCCAACCCGAGCACCACCACCGCCAGAACACCCACGGTGCGCCGCATCGCCCGCCCTCCCCATGGTCTCCCCGCTGATGGGTGATCGTCGCGCATCCATCGCCGTGGCGCAACGTTCCAGCAACCCCGAGCCGGTCAGACCCGGTCGCTACGGTGGTTCTCGGCAGTGGCGCCCCGTTGGGCGGCACAACCTCGGGCTCGCCGGCTCCGTGAACCAGCATCACTCCGCGGAGGCCACCGTGGCGATCACCGAGGAATCCCGTCAAGATCTGTTCCAGCTGTTCGAATCCATCCACGGGCGAGAGGGAGCGCTGCTGATCATGGAGTTCCTGCCACCGGTCGGTTGGGGCGACGTCGCCACCAAACAGGACCTCGACACCCAGACCGAACTGCTGTCTCGAGACATTGCGGCAGTGCGTCAGGAGTCCGTCGCGATGGGCGAGCGGCTGTCTCGCGACATCGAGGGAGCGAAGCACGAGCTGCGGGCGGAGATCGCCGGGTTGGAGGTGCGGATGCTCACCGCGTTCGGCGCCTTCCGAGACGAGGTCCACGCCGAGCGCCGGGCCATGTCCCGGGCGGTGATCCTGGCGCTGGTGGTGGCGCTGATCTCCATGGTGGTGTCCACGACCGGTCTCGGTTGACTCGAGGACTCGGGAGCGGCCCGCTCCATCCTTCACGCCGCTCTAGGTAGAGAACTGGCTCGCGAGCAGCCAGATCCATACCGAGAAGCTGGGGCCCGCCGCAGGACTCGGCTGATCTCGCCCGAGCCGGTGGCCTGCGTCACGTCGCTCGTGTACCAACGAGCCATGGCGAAGATCTCGTGTCCGGAATGCGGTTCCACCGAGGTGATCCCGATCGTGTACGGGATGCCGGACCAGGCGCTGTTCGAGGCATCGGAGCGCGGGGAGGTGGAGCTCGGTGGGTGCGTGATCCTCGAGGACGACTTCACCCACGCCTGCCGTGCTTGCGGACACCACTTCCGCCGGCCCGCTCGGACGCGCACGTGAGGTGCTGGTCGTCGAGCTCGCCTCGTGGTCGGTGGCCAGCTGTCGAGGCTGGACCCGTGGTGCTTCGGTCGAGGACCGGCTTGCCAGCGGCCCTGGTGGTGGCGCTGATCTCCCGGTGGGTGTCCACGACCGGTCCCGGCGGACCGGGTCGAGGGGGATCCCTGCTGGGATGCGCTCGGGCAGTGGCTAACGGTGTGAGCGGACCTCGACGCCTGGGAGGTCGCTGAACGCGGTGCCGTCGGCGCTGAGAACGGTGCGGCCGGACGCTCTGGCGGTGGCGGCGATGATCAGATCATGGGCACCCCGTGGCCTGCCTTGCGAGCGCACCTCGGCGAGAAGCTCCGCATGGGCCTCGGCGACCACGAGGTCGTAGCCCAGGACCGGAACGGTGGCGACGATGTCGTCGACGTAGGCGGTTCGCGTCGACCGACGTGAACGACCGGCCAGCAGGGCACCCACCCGGAGCTCCGCCACGGTGACGGCGGCGATCGCCACATCGTCCTCGTCGTCGAGGACGGCATCGAGGTCGTCACCGGAACGTTCGGCGTCGATGAGGAACGTGGTGTCGAACAGGAGCCGGGTCACGGTCGCTCCTCGACCTCGAGGAGGTCTCGGACGGACTCGAGATCGCTCGCCCACGCCCGGTCGGGACGGTGTCGGTGCAGCATCGCTTTCGCGTCCGCGCCCCGCCCTCGGCTCACCGGTTCGAGGTGGGCGATGGCCTTGCCTCGCCGAACGATGGTGAAGTGCTCACCTCGCTGCTCGATGGCATCGAGCAGATCGGCGAAGTGGCGAGCGGCGTCCGTGGCGGTCACGTCGGGCATGAGATCAGATTATCAGATAGTCCGACGGAGCCGATGGTGAGCAGTTGACCGTCAGACCCCCTCGCTACGGTGGTTCTCGGCGGTGGAGCCCCGTTGGGCTGCACACCTTCGGGCTTGCCGGCTCCGTGAACCAGCATCACTCTGCGGAGGCCACCGTGGCGATCACCGAGGAATCCCGTCAAGATCTGTTCCAGCTGTTCGA
>CAZIVZ010000106.1:0-9420 GCA_964542495.1 uncultured Aquihabitans sp. | reverse complement strand
GGGCTTGGTGTTGGCGGGCGCGGATGGTGTCGGGGTCTTCGTTGCGCTGGGCCCATGCGGCGATGGCGGCGCCGAGGCGTCCGGCGGGGTTGGTCTCGGCCAGGTCGATCAGCGCCGACGCGTTGTGTTCGTTCAGGTGGGGCACGAGGACGCGGGCTTTGGCGTAGGAGACGTCGCCGTTGGTCATGGCCGCGTCGAGGGCGTGGTGGGTGCGCATGGCTTTGGCGACGCGGACCTGGGTGCGGGCGGTGGCGATCTCGATGTCGCACGTGTCGGCCAGCCAGGCCGCGCAGGACAGGGCGCCCCACGCCGCCCAGGTGCCGCGGGCGTCGAGCTCGCCGATGAGCACCAGCAGCTCGTAGGTGCCCGCCGCCATGCGCGCTGACAGACCGAGGACCTCGGCTTCGAGTCGTTCGGCGGGCAGCGCGGCGAGCTCGTCACGCGCCCGCGGGCGCGCCCCGCCGACCGTGGTGAGGGCTGGGGTCGGGGTGCTCGTAGGAGCCATCGAGAACGCCTCCGGGGCTGATCGAAGGGGGGTGACAGTCTCAGGGGGACGTCCAGGGAACAACCCTGTGTGGATCTGGAGGGAATCGAGCCCTCCCGTCTGCGATCGGTTCGGCCGCGAAAGTGCTGGTCAGAGCGTTGCGCCCTGGATTGCGAACGCGCTGATCTCCGCCGAAGTGGCCGCATGGGTGAGGGGTGGGCGAGCAGGACGTCGATCGGGGCGTCGGCCGCGGGAAACCGCTCGGCTGGGGCGGCGCCACGCCGGCGGCGCTCGGCATCGACTGCTCTCATCGCCGATCCGAGACGCGGGAACCGGTCGGACCAATCGTCCCATGGAAGGGACTTCGGTGAGTACCGGGCGACCTCACGCAACTCGTCATCGTCGAAGCGACCGACCAGCAGTTGGGGGAGCTGGTCGAGCCCCCGCCCGTCTCGGATCCTGGCGAGGTCCCACACGACGTCCTGAGCGTGCGGCCCGGGAACGAGGCTTCGTCGAAGCGCGTCGAGGGCGCTCACGTCTCCTCGATCCGCCATCGCAGCCACGACGCTCAGACGGAGGGTCCGAGCCTCTTCATCGTCGGACCGGCCCTGCTCGATCGCCGCGGCCGAAACGCCGACCGCGATGGCTAGCTGTGCGTAGTAGTCGCTGCGGGCCTCGACCTGGCCGTCCCACCGAGGATCGTGGGTGAGGCACTGATCGAGCAGCGCCGCAGCATCCAAGCCATCTCTCGCCGTGAGCCAGCCTGCGCCCGCCCACGCTGCAGTTGCCCGAGCGTGGTCTCCGGCGAGGCGAGCTGTTCGTCCGACCCCGTCAACGCGGCATCCGGTAAGACGCGGGCAGCGAGCGACGCTGGATGCACCACGGAAAGCTGCGCGGGTCGAGACACTCGACGAGTCGAGATCACGCGGCCACCCGGTATCGGTGACGATGACGAGCCCCGAAGCTGGCGTCGGGCGTCGCTCGGTCAGGCTGTGGGCGGCGGTTCAAACCGGTCGACCGTGGTGACACGGTCGACCGACCGGTCGAACGAGGCGACTTGGTTCACGCCGGTCGTCTCAGCGCAGGCGACGAGGTAGGCCTCGGCGAAGTCGATGCGGTCGAGCTCGTAGACCTCGATGGCTCGGAGGAGGAGCGCCGGGTCGACGGTGACGATCGAGCGGAAGGCGATCAGCGAACGCATGGCGTCGGCGACCTGGCCACGGGGCACCTTGTAGAACGACTCGAGCACGTACACGGTCTCGGCAACGATGAGGTCCGCCAGCAGGAGCTCGGTTGCCGACGCCAGGTAGGCGGTCGCCCGCGCCGCCAGCTCGGGCGGGTCGCCGGTGAGGTGGCGGACGAGGATGTTGGTGTCGATGAACGCGCTCAACGCTGCTTGGCGGCCCGAGTCGAGCGGGTCTTGTGAATCACGTCGTCCCATGCTGCGTTGCGCTTGGCTGCGGGCACGGTGACCGAGCCGGCGAGCGACAGGAAGTCAGCGGTCTTGGCCAGGACGGCCCGGTTGCCCTCGACGTGGAACATGATCTCGTCGCCCTCCTCGATGCCGAGCGCATCTCGGACGGCCTTCGGTACGGTCACCTGGCCTTTGGACGTGACCTTTGCAGCTGCATCCATCGTCATTCCTTACGTCGTCCCGCAAGTAAGGATAACCGCTTCGGGGCGCAGAGACGCTGCTACTGGCCGCCATCGCGACGAAGGTCGACGACGCCACCGGCCGACTCGCCGGTCGCAGCGATCGGATCGTCGACGGCGCTGGTCGAGCGGTAGAGCTCGTCGAAGCCGTCGGTGAGCTGCTCCTCGAGCGAGGGGAGGAGGCGGCTGTAGACGGTGAGCGTCACCGTGATATCGCTGTGGCCGAGGCGCTACATGATCGCCTTCGGGTGGGCGCCGAGGGAGATGAGTAGCGAGGCGAGTGAGTTGAGTGGAGCTGGAGGGAATCGAACCCTCGTCCGCGAGGCGGTTGACGACCGCGCTACGACCATTCCCGCGGTCGAGCCTGTTCGGTTGGCTCACTGCCGGGTCAGCTGGCTTGCGCCATCCGCCTCGTCTTTCCGAGGAGCCAGCGTTCTTTCTCGCCGTCAGCGTTCTTTCTCGCCGTCAACCGCCACTTCTGTTGCCGGGCTGTGGTGGTCAGGCCCCGTGCGCCATTGCTGGTCACGATGTCTCTCTTCACCTGACTAGATGTCAGGCGGCGAGAGCGAAGTCGCCATCGGCGCTTCTTTGGGTTCCCCGTTTAACGAGTCTGAGAAACTCGGGTCGCACGTCCGGCTTCCGGTCCCCACGTCGAAACCGGTCAGCCCCTTGTCAACGAACCGCCCACGGTCACGTGGTGGTGAGCGGCGGACCCAGGGTACCGGTTCTGCCTCGATGGTCCTCAGCCGGTTGGCGGCGGGGGCGGGGGTTGGGGCCAGATGCCTCCACCCGGCGGGGACGGCGGCCTCCACCCGGGCACTGCCGCAGGGCCCGGTCCAGAACTCGCAGACGCGCCGGCCACCACCAGCCAGATGACGCCCACGAGGCCTAGCACCACCCCGAGGCCCATGCCCAGGGCGGCCACCAGGGCGAGCAGGCCCGAGCCCACCAGCCGCATCACGGGTCCGTCGCTGAGGCTGGGGGCGATGCCCACCTCGGCGGCGTTGCCGCCCGAGGCCGAGAGGCGGTACGTGCCGGGCTCCACCACCCGGTAGCTGGCCACGGCGTACATCTCGCCGCTGACCCCGCCGAAGATCGACCCCACGCCCGGCTCGCGCCGCACCAGGCGGTTGCCGTGGGGGTCGGTGAGGGTGATCTGGGGCGCATCGAGGCCGACGTCGCTGAACGGCCCGCTGGGCTCGTCGACCCGACCCGGTCCTGGGGTGGTCGTGGTGGTGGAACGCCGAAAGCCCTCGCCGTAGGTGGAGATGGCGAACACGTCGTAGCGGCCGGGCTCGAGCTCCACCCGACGGCTGCCGGGCACGTTGAGGTCGGCGATCACCTGGTTGCGCAGGTTGGGCCCGGTGTCTCGGATGGCCTTCACGTGCGTCCGCACCCGGCCGATGCCGGCGGTGGTGCCCACGAACCCGGCCACGAGCAGCACGGCGCCGACGATCGCCAGGACCACCGCGCCGCGCGGCCGCGTGCGCTTCGGCGCCAGCGGGTTGGCGGGGAGGACCACGGCTACTCGGTTCGGCGGCGGGCGGCCATGGCGCGACGGGCGTCGAGGTCGGCGTCTCGCTTGGCGATGACCTGGCGCTTGTCGTAGTGCTTCCGGCCTCGACCCAGCCCGAGCTCCACCTTGGCCCGGCCCTCCTTGAAGTACAGCGAGAGCGGGATGAGGCTCAGGTGCTCCTGGTCCACCCGGTGGCGCATCTCGTCGAGCTCGTGGCGGTGCGCGAGCAGGCGCCGGGTTCGCCCGAGCTCGTGGCCACCCTGCGCCGACGCGTTGGAGTAGGCGTTGATGTGCAGGCCCACGAGGTAGAGGTCCCGGCCGTCGAAGCGGGCGAAGGCGTCGGACAGGGTGACCTTTGCCTCGCGCAGCGACTTCACCTCGCTGCCCTGGAGCATGATCCCGCACTCCCACTCGTCGAGGATCTCGTAGTCGCGCCGCGCCTGGCGGTTGGTGGCGACGACCTTGTTCATGTCGGGCGGTTTCTTGGCCATGGGAAACCCGAAGGCTACCGGGCGGGGTGTCCACGGCCCGCGGGACATGCTGGGGCCGTGGCCGACCGTCGCTTCGATCGAGAGATCCTCCGCCTCGCCGGTCCGGCCTTCGTCACCCTCCTCGCCGAGCCCGTGTACCTCCTGGCCGACACGGCGGTGGTGGGCCACCTCGGCACCGCCCAGCTCGGCGGCCTCGCCGTGGCGTCGTCGATCCTGTTGACGGCGCACTCGCTGTGCATCTTCCTGGCCTACGGCACCACGGCGGCGGTGGCCCGCCTGGTTGGAGCGGGGGAGCGGCGGGCGGCCACGCACCAGGCGGTGCAGGGCGTGTGGCTCGGTGCCGCGGTGGGCGTGGCACTGGCGCTGGTGCTGGCGGCCACGAGCGAACCGCTGGTGGCCGCCCTCGGCGCCCAGGGCGACGTGGCCACCAACGCCCTGGTGTACCTGCGCATCAGCCTGGTGGGCCTCCCGTTCCTGCTGGTGGTGCTGGCGGGCACCGGCTACCTGCGCGGGGTGCAGGACACCCGCACGCCCCTCGCCGTGGCCGTGTTCACCGCCACGCTCAACCTGGTGCTCGAGCTGTTCCTCGTCTACGGCCTGGACCGGGGGATCGGCGCCTCGGCGCTGGGCACGGTGATCGCCCAGGTGGTGGGAGCGGCGATCTACCTGGCGGTGGTCGCCCGCGGTGGGCGCGCCGCGGGGGTGAGCCTGGCGCCGCACCTGGGGACCCAGCGCCGGCTGCTGGTGGTGGGACGAGACCTCGTGGTGCGCACCGCGGCGCTGCGGGGGTCGCTCGTGGCCCTCACCGCCGTGGCGGCGCGCATCGGGCCCACGTCGGTGGCGGCCCACCAGGTGGCGTTCGAGATCTGGAGCTTCCTGGCCATGGCCCTCGACGCGCTGGCCATCGCCGCCCAGGCCATGGTCGGCCGCTTGCTGGGCGCCGGACGCGCGAGCGCCGCCCGCGCCGCAAGCCGGCGCCTGCTCCTGCTGGGCGTCATCGGCGGGGCGCTGACCACGGCGGCGGTGCTGGCGCTGGTCCCGGTGCTGCCGGCGGTCTTCACGTCCGACGGCGCCGTGGCCGGTCGCATCCGGCTCCTGCTCGTGTGGGTGGCCGCCCTCCAGCCGCTGGCCGCGGTGGCCTTCGTGCTCGACGGGGTGCTGATCGGCGCCGGCGACCAGCGGTTCCTGGCGTGGGCCATGGCCGCGGCGGCAGGGGCCATGGCCGTGGCGCTGGTGCCGGTGCTCCCGCTCGGGCTCGGCATCGGGTGGGTGTGGGCCGCGTTCGGGGTGCTCATGGCGGTCCGGGTGGGGACCCTGGTGGTGCGGTTCCGGGGCGACCGGTGGACGGTGCTGGGCGCGACCACCTGACGGCGTGACGGTACGGTGGCGCCGTGTTGCGCATCGCCCGGACCGCTCACCTGCAGATGCTCAACCACGCCATCCGCGGCCTGCCCGAGGAGGTGTGCGGCCTGCTCGGTGGGGTGTGGGGCGCCGACCAGGTCGACGTGTTCGTGCCCACCCGCAACGCCGACCGCTCCACCAAGACCTATTCCATCGGGCCCGACGGCTTCGCCGCCGCCGACGAGGCGCTCGACCCTCGCGGGCTCGACGTGGTGGGGGTCATGCACTCGCACACCCACACCGATCCGTATCCGTCGCCCACCGACGTGGCCCAGGCCGACAACCCCCTCCTGCTGGGCTGGCACTACGTGATCGTCTCGCTCCGCGACACCGAGCCCATGTTGCGGTCGTGGATCCTCGACGGCGGCCAGATCGTGGAGACGCCCGTGGAGATCGTCGAGGGCTGAGGCCGGTCCCTGCCGCTCGGCTGGGAGGACATCGAGGCGGCGCAGGTAGAATCCTGAGCGTTCAAGTCGTCTTTTGCCAGGAGCCGGCGCAGTGGCGCTCTACCGCAATGTGATCGAGCTCATCGGCAACACGCCGATGGTCGACATCAGCCCGCTGAGCCCCAACCCCGCGGTGCGGATCTACGCCAAGCTCGAGGGCCAGAACCCCGGCGGGTCGGTGAAGGACCGGGCGGCCAAGTACATGGTGGAGGCAGCCGAGCGGGAAGGGCTGCTCGGTCCCGGGTCGGTGGTCCTCGAGTCGTCGTCGGGCAACACCGGCATCGCCCTCGCCATGATCTGCCGGGTCCGGGGCTACGACCTCAAGATCGTGCTCCCCGACAACGTATCCATCGAGCGGCGCCAGGCCCTCGAGGTGTGGGGGGCGGAGATCATCCCGTCGCCCGCCTCCGAGGGCTCCAACGGCGCCATGGTCCGGGCCCAGAAGCTGGCCGCCGACCACCCCGAGTGGTGGTTCCCGTTCCAGTACGGCAACGATGCCAACCCTCGAGCGCACTACGAGGGCACCGGGCCCGAGATCTTGCGCGATGCACCCGACATCACCCACTTCGTGGCCGGGCTGGGCACGGCCGGCACCCTCATGGGCGTCGGCACCTACCTCAAGGAGCAGCGGCCCGAGGTGCAGGTCTGGGCCATCGAGCCCCCAGCGGGGGAGATGGTCGACGGGCTGAAGAACTTCGACGAGGGGTTCGTGCCGCCCGTGTTCACCGACTGGGGGGGCTACGAGCTGCTCGACCGGAAGATGATCGTGCGGCCCCGCGAGTCGATCGAGTGGACGCGTCGCCTCACCGAGGTGGGGGTGTTCGCCGGGCTGTCGTCGGGTGCCATCGCCGCCGGGGCCGCCAAGTGCGCGGCCAGCATCGACGAGGGCGTGGTGGTGATGATCGTGTGCGACGGCGGCTGGAAGTACCTCAGCACCGGCGCCTGGACCGACGACCTCGACGACGTCGAGGCTCGGGCCAAGGGCATCGTCTACTTCTGACCCAGCTCGCGCTCACCACCGGGCGCGAGCGGGCCCGGGCCACCGTGGGGCAGCCCGGGCCCGTCCTGGATGGAACGGTGGGGTGGGCGTCGGTCAGTCGCCGTGGCCGGGTCGGCCGGCGGGGGCCTTGCCGTTCACCAGGTCGGTGATCCTGGACTCGAGGTCCTTCAGGCGTTCGTCGGCCTGGGCCTGGGTGATGCGGCCGGCCTTGACCTCCTCGGCGAGGCGGGTCTTGGTGTCGGCGACCATGGCATCGATCACCTTCTGGACGTCGACGCCCTTCTCCTTGGCGACCTCCGCGATCGACTTGTCGTCGGCCAGGGCGGTGCGGAGGTCCTCCTCGCTGATGCCCAGGGCCGTGGCCGCGGCGTCGAGCCCGAAGCCGCGGTGACCGCCGGGCCCGCCGCCGTGGCCGCCGTGGCCGCCGGGTCCGCCCGCGGGGAAGGTGCCCTCGACGATCTCGGCCATGCGCTCGGGCAGGGCGGCCTTCTGCTCGTCGAGGCGCTTCTCGGCGGCGGTGACCATGGCGTCGATCACCTTCTGCTTGTCGACGCCCTTCGCCTTGGCGACGTCGGCGATGGACTTGTCGCCCGAGAGCGCGGTGCGCAGCTCGTCGACGGTGATGCCCAGGGCCTTGGCGGCGGCCTCGAACTCGACACCGCCACCCATGCCCCGGCCCACACCGGGTCCGTGGTCGGCGGTGCCGGAACCGCTGGAGCCGGAGGGGGTGGTCGTGGTGGTGGCGGCGTTGGTGGACGCACCGGAGGTGGTGGGGTTGCCGAGCGTGGCGCCGACGAACCCGCCGGCCGCGAGGGTGGCGGCGAGGGCCGCGGCACCGACGATCTTGGGACTTGCCATCTGGAGTGTTCCTTGGGTGGAGTGCGGGGACCCGATCAGGAGACCATCCGAACCTTGGAGGAACCTGGGAGAACCCGGAGAACCTGCCGAAGAAGCTAACGGCACCCGATCGGGTCGGGTTGAGCGGCGTCTGCGACGATGGCGGATCCCACGTCGCCCACCAGGAGCCACCATGCGAGCCGACGGCCGCCAACCCCACGACCTGCGCCCCATCACCTTCGAGCGCGACTTCACCCAGCAGGCCGCCGGCTCGGTGCTGGTGTCGTTCGGGGGCACCCGGGTGCTGTGCACCGCGTCCGTCGACGAGGACGTGCCCCGCTGGATGCGCAACCGGGGCAAGGGCTGGGTCACCGCCGAGTACTCCATGCTGCCAGGGGCGTCCGCCGAGCGCATCGCCCGGGAGGCGGCCAAGGGCAAGCAGTCCGGGCGCACCCAGGAGATCCAGCGCCTCATCGGCCGGTCGCTGCGCTCGGTGTGCGACATGAAGCTGCTCGGCGAACGCCAGGTCATCGTCGACTGCGACGTGCTCCAGGCCGACGGCGGCACCCGCACCGCGTCCATCTGCGGTGGCTACGTGGCCCTGCACGACGCCGTCACCCGCCTGGTCCAGGCCGGCAAGCTCACCGCCAACCCGCTCACCGACTCGTGTGCCGCCATCTCCGTCGGCCGCATCGACGGTGATGCCCTGCTCGACCTGCCCTACTCCGAGGACTCCCGGGCCGAGGTCGACATGAACGTCGTGATGACCGGCTCCGGTCGATTCATCGAGGTGCAGGGCACGGCCGAGGGCGCCGCGTTCTCGCGCGCCGAGCTCGACGAGCTCCTCGACCTTGCCGAGGCCGGCATCGCCGAGATCTCCCGCATCCAGGCCGAGGTCCTGGCCACGCCGCCGTCGGGCCGGCCGGCCGGGAGCTGACCAGTGGTGGTGCGGGCCGTCCTGGCGTCGGCCAACCCCAAGAAGGTGGCCGAGATCCACGAGATCCTGGCCGGGGCGCTCGACCTGGTGGCGCGCCCCGCCGAGGTGCCCGAGGTGGTGGAGGATGCGCCCACCTTCGTGGGCAACGCCCGCCTGAAGGCGGCGGCCCTGGTGGCGGCCACCGGGCTGGCGGCGCTGGCCGACGACTCGGGGATCGAGGTCGACGCGCTCCGCGGCGCGCCCGGCGTGCGATCGGCCCGCTACGCCGGTGAGGACGCCACCGACGCGGACAACGTGGCCAAGCTGCTCGACGCCCTGGCCGACCGGCCCGATCCCGCGGCGCGCACGGCCCGGTTCCGCTGCGTCCTGGTGCTCCAGCAACCCGACGGGAGCGAGCTGGTGGTCGACGGCGTCGTCGAGGGCCACATCGCCCCGGAACCACGAGGTCCGGGAGGCTTCGGCTACGACCCGGTGTTCGTCCCCGCCGAGGGCGACGGCCGCACGTTCGGCGAGATGGACCCCGCCGAGAAGCACGCCATGAGCCACCGAGGCCGAGCCCTTGCCGCACTCCTTCTCGCCCTTGGGTAGGTTCGGGGGCTTGCCGGCGTAGCCCAATCGGCAGAGGCACCAGGTTTAGGTCCTGGCCAGTGCGCGT
>CAZIVZ010000105.1:0-9447 GCA_964542495.1 uncultured Aquihabitans sp. | reverse complement strand
CTCGGCATCGTCGTTCCCACGGTGCTGTGGGTGCCGCACCACGGCACGGGCGGGGCCGTGGCGGCCTGGCTGCTGGGCAACGTCGCCGCCGCGGTGGTCGCGGTGGTCCTCCACCAGCGCCGTCGGCCGGTGGCGCGCCTGGGGGTTGCGTCGGGCTGACCGCGGCTGACCGCCGTGTCAGCCCTCCACCCGCAGCCGGGCTCGAACCGGCAGGTGGTCCGACCCGGCCGGTGGCAGCACCTCGCCGGCGACGGCCTCGATGTGGCCCGAGAGCAGGATGTGGTCGAGTTGGCTGTGCGGCCGGTGAGCGGGGTAGCTGCGGCCGCGCACCGCTCGGCGGAGCCCCACCATCCCCGCGGCCACCGGCCCCCAGAGGTTGCAGTCTCCCGCAACCACCGTGGGTTGCCCGGCCGGCAGGTGGCGTCGCAGTCGGAAGAGCTGGACGGCGGCGTTGGGCGGCACGAACGACAGGTGCGTGGTGGCCACCGTGACCACCACCGATCCGACCTCCACCTCGGCTACCAGGGCCACCCGGTGGGCCACGTCCACGCGGCCGGCCAGCCGGCCGAGGTCGACGGTTCGCACGGATCGGATCGCCAGGCGAGAGACCAGGGCGATGCCCCAGGTCCCGGCGGCGAGGTCCGCGTCGCGGGTGATCTCCGGGCGGGGGTGGACGAACGACGGGGACAGCGGCACCTCGAGCACCTCGCAGCCTCCGCTGGCCCGGAGGTCGTCCAGCGCACCGGGGCCGTCGGCAGGGTTCCACACCTCCTGGAGGGCCACCAGATCGGTGTCGAAGCCCGCGCACGTGCCGGCCAGGTCGAACGGGGTGCCGTCGGCGTCGCGGCTCCAGTGGGCGTTGAAGGTGGTCAGGGTGAAGTCAGGCACGAGGTGACCGGGTCGCTCACCGGCTCGGTGCAGCGTGCTACGAACGGCACCCGGCGAGCCACCCGGCTGGCCCCGGACCGCCGGCACCCACCCGCCCGCGCCGTGGAGGATTCCGTGCCCGCTGCCCCCGTCGACCCCCTTCGGCTGCTCTGGCTCACCCTGCCCGAGACCCGGCCGGGGCGCGAGCTGAGCTGGCTGGCCACCATGCCCGACGCCGCGGTGACCGCGGTGGGCGAAATCCCCACCGGCGATCCGGCGGCGTTCGTGTCCCGCCCGTACCGGCGGCTCACCCGGCGGTTCGTCGAAGCAGGGGCGCTCGCCTGGCTGCGCGACCTCCGGTCCGTGCAGCCCGAGGGCGGGGCGCAGTGGGTGGGTGCGCTGGAGCTGTGCGCGCTGGTCACGGGCCAGGTGCCCGAGGTGGCCGAGCGGCTGGGCGCCCGCCGGTTCGTCATCACGTGGGGCAACGACCCTCGCAACCCGCTCTACCGGATCCCGCCCTACCGGCAGGCCATGGCCCGATCCCGCTCGTCGGACCTCGTGGTCTGCGCCATCGAGGCGGCGCTCGACCACTGCCTGGCCCTCGGCATCGCCGAGGACCGCTGCCGGGTGGTGCTGCCGCCCGTCGACACCGAGCGGTTCCACCCTCCGGCGACGCCGGTCGACGAGCCGATCGCGCTGTTCGTGTCGCCGCTGGCCGAGAACAAGGGGATCGACCGCGTGCTCGACGCCTTCGACCTGGTGCGCCGCCAGGTCCCCGACGCTCGCCTGGTGGTGGCCGGACGGGGGCCGCTGGCCCCGCTGGTGGAGGCCCGGGCCGCGGCGTCGGGTGGTGCCGTCTCCTACGTCGGCTCGCTGCCCGGTGCCGAGGTCGCCGCCCTGCTGCGCACCGGTGCGGTGTTCGTCACCGCCCCGAGGCCCACCCCGGTGTGGAACGAGCAGTTCGGCCTGGCCTACGTGGAGGCCATGGCGTCGGGCCTGCCCGTGGTCACCACCATCTGCGGCACGAACCACGAGGCCGTGCTGGCGCCCAGCATCCGCGTGCCCGACGACGCCGGGGCGCTGGCCGAGGGCCTGGTGCACTTCCTCGCCGATCCCGGGCTGCGCCGACGCCTGGCGCCCGAGCTCCGCCGGGTGGTGGTGGATCGCTTCGAGCGCTCCCAGCAGCTCGCCGCGCTGCGGGCCGCGTTCGACTCCGTGGGCTAGTGACGCCCGGGCTGGGGCCGGCGGTCGAGGCGGGCGACGGCGCCGTCGAGCAGCCGGCGGGCGTCGCCCGGTGAGAGGTCCCGGGCCCGCAGCGTGAGCGTGGTCTCGCCGCCCTCGATGGCCGCCGAGGCGAAGCACACCGCCGAACGGCCCCGCGCCACCGGGAAGAAGTCGAGCCGGGAGATGCCCGCCACGCGGTGGCGTCCGAGGTTCGAGAGCAGGATCGTGTCGGAGAAGCGCTCCACAACCGGCGCCAGGGCCGCCATGAGGGCCTTGGGGGCGCTCACCTGTTCGCCGGGCTCTTCGGTGCTCACCAGCGCCGCCCGCACGGCGGCGGCCACGTCGCCGCTCGGGCGCACGTCGATGCGCCGGTACGACGCCACGTTGCCGACCCCCGCCGGCCCGCCCACCGCGACGGTGATCCCGACCTTGCGCAGCGGTGCTCCGGCCGTGGCGTTGTGATCGACCACTGCCGCCACGCACGCCCGGGCGAGCTGACCGGTGACCCCCGGGCCGGCGACCTCGATGGTGCGGGTGACGTATGCGTCGGCCGGCCAGATCCCGGTGGTGGGGGCCACGCGGTCGGCGGGACGGCCGAGGCGAGCCAGCAGCGGCAGCTTGGACCCCGGCGAGCCGGGCGGCGGTGAGGCCACGGGCGAGGGGAGGGGTCCGCCGGTGAGCGCGTCGACGATGGCCACGAGCGCCAGCCCGTCGAACGCGGCGTGGTGGCCCACCACGCCGAGGCGCGTGCCGGCGGCATCCACCACCAGGCGCAGCGGCGCCTCGGAGCCCAGGTCGAACGGTCGGTCCAGCTCGGGGTGCCCAAGTGGCTCACCGTCGATCACGATCGGCTCCGGTGCCGCGCCCGGCTGCCAGGTCTCGCCGGCGAGGCGGGCGCCGACGAGCGGCACAGCCCGGTGCAGCGCGACGAGGCGCTCGGGCAGATCGGACGGGACGCGCCGGAGGGTGGCCACCGTGACCACCACCCAGTCGGTGCGGGGGTCGGGGAACCGCAGCAGCGCAAGGGCGTGGCGCGACGCCGGTGCCGGCAGGGCGTCGAGTGTGCTCACGAGGCGGTGAGGGCAGCCCGCATCCGACCCGAGCCGGGCTCGAACAGGGCGCTGCCGTCGAGCATCGAGGGGCGGGCCACCACGTCGAGGTGCTGCTCGAGCTCCTCGGCGAGGTCGGCGACGTCGGCCGGCTGCACGAAGGGCAGCAGGGCGAGCGCCCCGTGGTCCCAGGCGAACACCGGCGCCTCGATCGGGAGCTGGTCGCGCACCAGTGCGGCGAGCGCGTCGGTGTCGAGCGCGGGGTCGCGTCCGAAGGCCTCGAGCGTGGACATGGGCCGGCCGCTGCGGGTCTGGCGGCTGATGCGCGTGACCTGCACCGCCATGATCAGCGAGTCGACCACGATCCGCACGTGGCTGCCCCGGACCGCCTCCCAGCGCACCGGCACCTCGCGCAGGTCGTAGCCCAACCGATCGGCCGTGGCGAGCAGCTCCACGTCGAACGCGTAGCCGGGCTCGCGCAGGAAGTGGAACAGGAGCTTGGCCACGGGGCCGCGGAACGCCTTGAACCCGCACTGGAAGTCCATGATCGACATGCCGGTGACCTTGCGGGCGAGTTGGTTGAACGCGCGGTGGGCGGCATCGCTCGACGGCGTGACGCCGCTGGTGACCGCGCCGGGCGCGCCCCGTGAGCCGACGGCCACGTGCACGTCGTCGAGCGCGGCCAACAGCGGGTCGAGGCTCGCGAGGTCGGCGGCCATGTCGGCATCCATGAAGGCCACCTGGTGGCCGGTGGCGCGGGCGACGCCGGCGCGCACGGCCGCGCCCTTGCCCGCGTGGCGTCCCAGCCGGAGCACACCGCTCTGGGCCAGGGGGGCCAGGAGCTTCTCGGCCACCCGCACGGTGTCATCGGTGCTGCCGTCGTCGACGAGGATCACCTCGGTGCGACCGGTCCGGTGGGCCAGGTGCTCGAGCAGGACCGGCATGGAGACCGGCAGGCGGGCGCCCTCGTTGAAGGCGGGCAGCACGATCGAGAGGTCGGGCCGGTCCCGCACCACGTGGAGCTGGGGCCGCCCGGTGCCCACCGGCAAGCCGGCGAGCTCGGGACGGGCGGGATCGAGCGGTGCCCGGTGGCTCGCCCCTGTCCAGGCGCCGTGGGGGATGCGCAGGGAGCGGCGGTGCGGTTCCACCGCCTCCTCGCAGATCTCCTCGAAGCGCTCGACCGTGTGCTCCCAGGTGCAGGCGGCGGCGCGCCGCCGGGCCCCCGCACGCAGCTGTGCTCGCAGCACCGGATCCTGGGCGATGCGGAGCCACGTCTGGGCCAGCTCCTCGGGCCGGTCCACCAGGATCCCGCTCATGCCGTCGACGATCGAGTCGCGCAGCCCGGGCACGCGGAAGGCGAGCGACGGGGTGCCGTAGGCGGCGGCCTCGGTGATGACGAGGCCCCAGCCCTCGTGGCTCGCCGGGTGGACCATGAGCCACGCGCGGCCCAGGAGGTCGACCTTCTCCTCCTCGGTTATCCGGCCGGGCAGCTCGACGCCGGGGCCCGCCATCGCTCGCAGGCGCTCGAGCTCCGGGCCCTTGCCGGCGATGACCAGGCGTCCGCCCACGTGCGGGCGGACGTGCTCCCACGCCTTCACGGCGAGGTCGAAGCGCTTGTGGGGGACGAGCCGCCCCAGCCCCACGAACAGCGGTTCGTCGGATTCGATGCCCGCCTCGTCGGGCAGGTTGGTCCCGTTGATGATGATGCGTATCCGGTGCCGGTCCACGCCGAGCGCCTCCAGCCCGTCGGCGGTGGAGGGCGACACGGCCACGAACAGCCGGTTGCGGTACGCCGCCGGCATGGCGTGCTGTTCGAGAAGGCGGCCCATGGCGGCCACCGGCTTGGGGAACCACTGCTCCCACTGGTCGGTGTGGATGTGGTTGACGAAGCAGATCGACGGCCCGCGGCGCCAGGCCGGGGCGTAGAACGAGAGCCCGTTGGCGACATCGACCACCAGGTCGGCCTGGCGGAAGTGGCGCAGGTAGGCCAGGGGCGCCCGGAGGTACTGGTCGACGGTGCCGCCGTTGGGCTGCACCTTGTACGCCCGCGGCTCGCCCACCGGGTTGGCGCACAGCAGCGTGACGTCGTGACCGCGCTCGGTGAGCCCCGACGCGAGGTGGTCGATGAGGACCTCGGACCCGCCGGCGAGCTCGTTCTCGAGGTCTCGCCAGGCGACGAACAGGATGCGCATCAGGTGCGGCCCGCGGAGGTGGTGGGGGCCGACAGCACGGGCGGGGACTGTAGCGTCCCGCACACGCCCCGGTCCCGGCAGCCGCCGAGGAGTTCTGTGCCCCAACCTGCTCCCGTCGTCGCTGCGCCTCCGCTCGGCGCGACCCGCTCGGCCTGGCCCTGGTGGTTGGCGGGGATCGTGCTCGGCCTCGTGGTGCTGGGCCCCGGCCTCGGCCCGGGCCCGCTGCTGAACCTCGATCTGCTGGTGACGCCCTCGATCCCGGTGCCCAACGGCATCTTCGGCCTCGGCCCCGCGCTCACCCAGCGCGTGCCGTTCTTCGCGCTCCTGGCCGCGGGCTCCTGGCTGGTGGGCGGCCCCCTGGCCACCAAGGCCGTGGTCGTGGTGCTGCTGGCGGCGGGCTTCGTGGGTGCCAGCCGCCTGGTGGCGCCCACGGGCGGGTTGCTGGCCCGTGCCGCGTCGGGCGTCCTGTGGGCGGTCGGGCCGTTCGCGGTCACCCGCCTGGGCGCCGGGCACCTCAACCTGGTCTGGGCCGTGGCCGTGCTGCCCTGGGCCCTCCCGCGCTTCTGCCGGCCGTCGTCCGCGGTGTCGCGCACGTTCCTCGCCGTCCTGCTGCTGGCCGTGGGCGGCCCGGCGGCGGGCACCCTGGGCCTGTTGGCGGTGGCGGTGGGGCTGCTGGTCGAGCGGGTCGACGGCGCTCCCGCTTGGCGCCCCGGAGCGGTCGTGGGGGTCAGCGCCGCCGCCAGCCTGGTGTGGGTGGCGCCCACGGCGGTGGTGCTGTGGGCGGGCGCCCGCGTGTCGTCCGCCGGCGACTTCTCCACCCACACCGGGTCGATCGGCGGCTGGGGCTCGCTGTTGGCCGGCGGTGGCTTCTGGCAGTACGACCAGCAGGTCGGGGCGGTGGGGATCGGCGGCGCGCTGGCGGGGCTGGCGCTCACCACCCTGGCCGTGATCGGACGGCGGGACCTCGATCGACGGTGGGCCCGGGCCGCCACCGCGCTGGCCGTCACGGGTCTGGTCCTGGCTGCGGCCTCGGCCGTCCCGGGCATGCGCGGCCTCTATCGCTGGGTGAGCCTCCTGCCCGTGGGCGCGCCGCTTCGGGAGAGCCAGCGCTTCCTCGCGCTCTGGGTGCTCTGGCTGGCCCCGGCCGCAGCGTTGGGCGGGCAGCGGGCGGCCCGGGCCGTGGAGCGTCGCTGGGGCCCGGGCGGCGCGGCGGTCCTGGTGGCTGCCCCGCTGGCCGTGGCGGTGGCGCTGGCCGTGCCCGGCCTGTGGGGGATCGGGGGTCGACTGGAGCCGGTCACCTTCCCAGCCGGATGGGAGCGGGCTCGGGTCGAGGTCCACCGCCATCCCGGCACCGTGGTGGCCCTGCCGTGGAACGAGTACCCCGCCCTGTCGTTCGCCGGTGGGCGCACCGTGTTCAACCCGGCCCCGGACTTCCTCGGTGGCGACGTGATCAGCAGCTACGACCCGTTGTTCGACCCCGGCCGCCCCACCCAGGAGCAGGTCGACCGTCGCGCCCAGGTGGTCGACGAGCTCGTCGCCGACCTGGCCGACGGCACCCCGGTGAGCGCCGGGCTCGCCCGGCTGGGCGTTCGTTGGGTGTTCACGGCGCACGAGGGGACCGATCCCCGCTACGCGCGCCTGGCCGACGACCCGGGCCTGCGCCTGGCCTTTCGCGATCGGTCGGTCACCCTCTACGAGGTGGCGCGCTGGCCCGGGGCGGCGGTGGCCGAGGATGGCGGCGCCCACGCGCTGCGGCGCCGCTTCGCCCCGGTGGTGCGCACCGATGCGCCGGCCGGGTCGGTCCTGTCGATGGCCGGCGCCCCCGGGTGGGTGCAGGGGTGGACCACGCCTGCCG
Source organism: uncultured Aquihabitans sp. (assembly GCA_964542495.1). GTDB lineage: Bacteria > Actinomycetota > Acidimicrobiia > Acidimicrobiales > Iamiaceae > Aquihabitans. The sequence goes on along the minus strand of CAZIVZ010000105.1, from coordinate 2,260 downwards.
AGGTCACCACGGATGGTCGCCTGCGGATCACCGGACGTGGCGCTCTGGTGTGGTTCTGGCCCGCCCCGATCCTGGTCGCCATCGACCTGATCCTCGTGGGTTTGGCCTTGAGAACCCTGCGGCGCGGCCGATGGTAGGAAAGCACACGGTGGTAGTTCGGATGGCCCGATTCCCTTGATCTGGCCGGGATTGCCCAGCTAGTGTGCGCCATACGCGTAGGTCATGCGGCCTGCACAGGTGGAAGGACCCTGCTTGATGAAGACCACGAAGCTCGTTCTCGGACTCGCAGTCACCGCGCTGCTGCTCCTGTTCACGGGTTCGGCGGCCCACGCGCAGTATGAGCCCGGGCCCAGCACCACCACCCCCACCACCGACATCCCCGAGGTCACCGTCGTGCGCGGCGAGACCGTCGACGTGTCGGGAACCGACTGCGCCCCCGGCGCCGACGTCGTGGTGACCATGGACGACGGCACCGACCTCGGCACCTTCACCGCGGATGAGAACGGCAGCTTCGTCACCACCATCACCATCCCTTCGAGCACCTCGCTCGGCTCGCACCTCATCACCGCCACCTGTGGTGACGTGCAGCAGTTCCTCCGGGTCAACGTGCTCGGCGAGTCGGTCGACTCGGGTGTCGCCGGCGGCGGCTCCGCCCTGGCCCGCACCGGTAGCTCGAACACCGCTCCCCTGGTGGGCATCGGCGCCGGCGCCCTGGTCCTGGGTGCCGCCTTCGTCTACGGCTCTCGCCGGCCCCGCTCGGCCTGAGCTTGCTTCCGGCCACCGAGCCGGTCCACCTGAACGCAGCGAGGAGGCCCCGCCCCGGCGGGGCCTCCTCGCGTCCGGCCCTCCTCGCGTCTGGACCGCCTCGAGCCGCGCGGCCTGCACGATGGAGCGGCCCGGGGCGGCACGGCATCTAGGGTGGATCGGTGCTCGCCCAGATCCTCGCCCTCGGCCCGTCGTTCATGAAGCCGGAGTTCTGGCTGGAAAAGGCCGGATCCAGCGCTCCGTACGTGATCGCCGCCATCATCTTCGCCGAGTCCGGCCTGTTCTTCGGCTTCTTCCTCCCCGGGGACTCCCTGCTGTTCCTGAGTGGGTTCCTCACCTCATCGGGAGCGCAGGACTTCGTCACCACGACCGCACCCGAGCTCCAGCCGGTGCTCGACGGCATGCCGCACATCTTGGTCCTGCTCCCCATGCTGTTCGTGGCCGCGGTGGCCGGCGACCAGATCGGCTACCTGTTCGGCAAGCGGGTCGGCCCGGCGATCTTCACCCGCCAGGACTCCCGGTTCTTCAAGCAGAGCCACGTGGCCAAGGCCCACGACTTCCTGGAGCGTCACGGGCCCAAGACCATCTTCATCGCCCGGTTCGTCCCCATCGTGCGCACCTTCGCACCGATCGTGGCCGGCGTCGGCCAGATGCGATACCGCACCTTCCTCACCTACAACCTCCTGGGCGGCTTCGCGTGGGCGGTGGGCATCACGTCGCTCGGCCACTTCCTCGGCAACGTGGAGTTCATCCGCGACAACATCGAGTACACGATCGTCGGGATCGTCCTGTTGTCGCTGACGCCGGTGTTCGTGGAGCTCTACCGGGGGTACCGCCACCGGGGTGAGACCCTCCTGGTCGGGGCCTTCGAAGACATGGAGGAGGCCGACGAGGCCTCCTAGCCGCCTGCTCACCCGCCTGGTTCCTGGTCGCGGATCCCGTCCTCGGTGAGGCGGATCCGCGACCAGACCCCGGTCAGGCGTGGGCGTCGGCGGCGATCTGGTCGCCGGCCTTCTTGGAGTAGGCGATGGCGCCCACCACCACGACGGCCGCCACCAGGGCGATCAGGATCGCGGCAGCCTCGGGAGCCTGCTTGAGCTCGAGCAGCTTGTCCTCGTCGTAGACCTTGATGATGGCCGGGAGGATGAGCAGGGAGACCAGGTTCATCACCTTGATCAGCGGGTTCAGGGCCGGGCCGGCGGTGTCCTTGAACGGATCGCCGACGGTGTCGCCGATCACGGCGGCCTTGTGGCTCTCGGAGCCCTTGCCGCCCTCGGCGCCGTCCTCGATGTACTTCTTGGCGTTGTCCCACGCCCCACCGGCGTTGGACAGGAAGTTGGCCATCAGCTGGCCGACGACGATGACGCTGGCCAGGAAGGCGCCCAGCGAGATGGGGCCGAGGCCGAAGCCGATGATGACCGGGGCCAGCACGGCGATGAGGGCCGGGGTGGCGAGCTCGCGCAGCGAGGCGGCGGTGCAGATGTCGATGACGGGG
>CAZIVZ010000104.1:0-9450 GCA_964542495.1 uncultured Aquihabitans sp. | reverse complement strand
TGTGGGGCCACGACTACGTGGGCGACACCAAGACCCTCGACGTCCACGTGAAGCGCCTGCGGGCCAAGGTGGAGGAGGACCCCTCCAACCCCTCGCGGATCATCACGATCCGGGGTCTCGGCTACAAGTACGAGGCGCCCCGAGCCGTCCGCGCCTGAGCGGTGGGACGGGGTCGCGGTCCTACCATGGGACCGGTGACCGACTCCTTCGAACCCCGCCTCGAGCCCCGGCCGGGCACCGGCGCGGGGGTGAAGGCCTTCGTGGTCACGCCGTTCTCCCGCTTGGCCCGCACCCATGCGGCCTCCACCATGGCCGACGCGATGGTGGCAGCGTCGCTGGCCGGGTCGCTGTTCTTCGAGCTGCCCGCCGACGGCGCCCGCGGGCCGGTGCTGCGGTACCTCGTGATCACCATGCTCCCGTTCGCGGTGCTGTCCCCGTTGATCGGGCCCCTCATCGACCGGATGAAGGGCGGCCACCGGCTGGTGGTGATCGGCTCCGCGGTCGCGCGCGCGGTGATCTGCTACCTGTTGATCACCCGCATCACCAGCGAGAGCACCGTGTTCTTCCTGCTCGCCCTGTGTCTGCTCGTGGGCCAGAAGTCGTACCAGGTGGCCCGCAGCGCCCTCGTGCCCGCCGTGGTCGACAGCGACGCCGAACTGGTGCAGGCCAACTCCAAGCTGTCGCTCATCAGCGGGCTCTCCGGGTTCATCGGCGTGATCCCGGCCGGGATCCTGCTCAAGGCCTTCGGCGCCGAGTGGTCGGTGGCGCTGGCCATGTGCACCTACGTGATGTCCGCCGTGCTCGCCACGGGGATCTCCAAGGCCCAGGTGGCCACCACCCGGGCCGACGAGGTGGAGCGCCACGAGCTGCGCGGGGCCACCATCATCATGGCGGGCACCGCCATGGGGCTGATCCGCGCCTGCGTCGGGTTCCTCACGCTCCTGGTGGCGTTCGACTTCCGTGGCGGGGACCGACCGGCTTGGCAGTTTGCCGTGGTGGGTGGGGTGAGCGTGCTCAGCCAGCTCGCCGGCGCGGCGATGGCGCCCCACATCCGCGCCCACACGTCCGAGGAGAACCTCCTCACGGGTGTGCTGGCCCTGCTGGTGGCCGGTGGCTTCGTGGCCCTCACGGTGGGGGAGGTGCTCGGAGCGTCGCTCCTCGGCGCCTGCGTGGGGTTCGCGGCCGGTGCCGGCAAGCTGGCGTTCGACTCGATCCTCCAGCGTGACGCCCCCGACGCCAACCGGGGCCGCGCCTTCGCCCGCTTCGAGACGCGCTTCCAGGTCACCTGGGTGATCGGTGCCCTGATCCCCGTGGCCATCCACCTCCGAGCCACCGCCGGGTTCTTGGTGCTGCTCACCCTGGCCCTGATCGCGTTCGGGTCCTACCTCGTGGCCCGCCTGGCCTACGCCCACCGCACGGGAACCCACCGCAGCGCGGCCACCGCCGCGGCCGTGGAGATCGAGGACCGCTTCGCCGAGGTGTCGGGCGAGGTGCGCGACCGCCTGGCGTCGGCGCCCCGAGCCGCCTTCCGTCGTCTGCGGTCGCGGTCGGCGCCCGCTGGAGGTCCCGAGGTGATCGATGGGTACGACGACGGGGAGTACGAGGCGTTCGATGAACTCGACGGCTACGACGAGGACGCCTTGCCGGAGTGGGCCGACGACGGGCCCACCGAGGCGGAGGTCACCTACCCGTGGCAACCGCCGTCCTCTCCCGACCCGGGTCCCAGCCCCTACCTCGCCGACGTCGATCCCACGGTGCACAACCCGTTCCCGTGGTCGCCCGAGGACGCCGAGGACCGGCCGGGTCGACCCTTCTGAGGACGCCGCCGGACGGGGCTGGTCAGTCGAACTCGATGCGGGCCAGCCAGAGGCCCGGGGCGTCCACCTCGTTGGGCGTGGGCAGCACCTCGACCGACGACCAGAGCCGCTCCAGGCCGTTGGCCCCCGCCCGCTCCACCACACCGTCGACGAAGGCGCGGCCCCGGTCGAAGTGGTCCTGGGTGAGGTCGAGCCCGAGGAGGCGCTCCACGAAGCGGTCGCTGGCGGCGGCCTCCACCCGGCGGCGGCGCATGGCTTCGGTGATGCGGTCGTAACCGCCCACCAGGCCGTGGCCCACCTGGTCCATGACGTGGTCGACGTAGCCCACCACCACGGTGACGAGGGCTTCGAGCCACGGAAGGATCTCGTCCTGTCGGGCGGTGCGCACGGCCCCCAGCACCACCTCGGGGTCGCCCATGAGCTCCTGGAACCGGGCCATCGGGTCGCCGCCGGAGGGGTCCGACTCGAGATCGCCGAGCTTGCTGGCCAGGGCGTCGGGGTCGGACTCGAAGGCGCTGGCGTAGTCGAGCAGCAGTTCGTCGAGCCGGGCCCGCACGTGGGGCGTGGTGAGCACCACGTCGTGGGTGAGCTGGTGGAGGCAGACCCACAGCCGCAGGTCGTCGGGCTCCATGGACCAGTCGGTGGCGAAGTCGGTCAGGTTCCGGGCCACGATCAGCAGTTCGTTGGACGCCGGGCGGGGGATGGGCAGGTCGTACAGGCCGAAGCTGCGGGTGGCGAGGTGACCCACCAGCGACCCGGTGGTCATCCCGAGCAGCATGGGGCTGAGCAGGCCCATGACCTGGCTCAGCCACGCCTCGGTGGGATCGCCCTCGGGCACCTCGACCGCGTCGCCGGGTGGGCGCTGGAGCGCGGTGGCCATGGCCTCGATGAGGGGTCGGTACGCGTCGAGCGTGTTGAGCGCCCACTCCGACCTCGTGACCGGGCGGATCAGCAGGGGACGCAGGTTGCGGTTGGTCTCGAGCCCGGTGGCCTGGGCCACGTGGAGCTCGGCCACACGGGTGAGCTGCTCGAAGTAGATGCGCTCGGTGGGGTCGACGTTGGGCTCGCCCTCGCCGCCGGTGGCGATCGACAGCGCGAGCTGGCGGGCACCGTCCCACTGCACCGGGCCCTGGGTGCCGAGCATCTTGAGCAGGTCGCCGAAGAACGGCATCCCCTCGAACGGGTTGCTGCCAGGGCTCATGGTCGCATCGTAGGGCGGCGATCGCGGAACGCGTCTGGCAGGGACCGCCGGTGGGCGGGCATGCTCCGTGCATGGCACGCGTGGTGGTCACCGGGGCGGCGAGCTCGCTCGGGCGCAAGGTGGTCACCCTCCTGGCCGGTCGCGACGACGTCGACGCGGTGGTGGCCGTCGACCTGCGCGCCGCGCGCGTCCCGGGCGCCGAGGTGCGCCAGGTCGACCTCGTCACCCACGACCTGGCCTCCACGTTCGCCGGGGCCGACAGCGTCGTCCACCTGGCGTCGGTGTTCGGGCCGGCCCTGGCCGGACCGGAGATCGATGCGAGCGTCGAGGTCACCATGGCCCGACGGGTGCTGGCCGCAGCCCACGACGCCGGGGCCACCCGCGTGGTCGTGCTCTCGAGCGCCACGGTCTACGGGCCGTGGGCCAACAACGCCGTGCCCCTCATCGAGGACGCACCGCTGCGGCCCCACCCCGATCTGGCCTTCGCGGTGCAGAAGGCCGAGGTCGAGCGCCTCGCCGCCGAGTGGTCGGCCGACCACCCCGGTGCCACCGTCGCCCGGCTCCGGCCTGCCGCCGTGGTGCACGACGGCGACGGCAGCTGGCTGGCCGAGGCCCTGCACGCCGCCGGCGACCTCCCCGCCGGAGACGAGACGCCGGCCCAGTACCTCCACGTCGACGACCTCGCCTCGGCCGTGGTCGCGGTGTGGGCCGCCGGGGTCGACGGACCGGTCAACGTGGCTCCCGACGGCTGGCTGACCCCGACCGAACGCCGAGCCCTCGATCCCGTGCCCAAGGTGCGCCTCCCCGAGACGGTGGCGCTGGCGGTGGCGAGCTGGCGGTGGCGCCTGCGCCTGGCCCCCACCTCGCCGGGGATCCTGGCCTACGCCCGCCATCCCTGGGTGGTGGCCAACGACCGCCTGACGGCGCTGGGTTGGTCGGCCGTGCACAGCAACGAGGAGGCCTACGTGGCCGGCCACGAGGCGAGCGTCATCGAGGCCATCACCCCCCAGCGCCGCCAGGAGCTGGCCCTGGGCGTCGCCGGTGCGGTCCTGGCCGGTGCGGTGGCCGGCGGGGTGGCGTTGGCCCGCGCTCGGCGCAACCGAGACAGGTAGGGCCTTCTCGCTCAGCCGGCGAGCACGGCCTCGCAGGTGGCCGACGACGACCCGCGCCGGTAGTGGACGGTGATGGCCGTGCCCGGTCGGTGCCCGCGCAGGGCGAGCACGAGGTCGCTGGCGTCGGCGATGGCGGTGCGGTCGACGGCCACCACCACGTCGTCGACGGCCAGCCCGGCCGCCTCGGCGGGGCTCCCCGGCGACACGCGGGTGACGAGGGCGCCACCAGGCAGGTCGAGAAGCGAGGCGGCCACGGGGTCGAGGTCGACGGCGCGGACCCCCAGCCAGGCCCGGCGCACCACACCGTGGGCACGGAGGTCGGCGGCGGCGTCGACCACGGCGGTGCCGGGGGTCACCGCGCCCAGGTCGGTGTCGGCCTCGTTGCCCACCACGAGCCCGAGCAGCGTGCCGTCTGCGGTGACCAGCGCACCGCCGATGGCATCGGCGGGCACGGGCCGGTCGAGCTGGATGGCGTCGTGGAGCACGAGGTCGCCCACCGAGGCTCGTTCGCTCGCCGATCGCACGATCACCCCGGCCACGGTGGCGTCGCCGCCGTCGGACGCGGCCGCACCGACCACCGCGGCGGCCTCGCCGGCCCGGGTGCCGCGGTCGGCGACGGTGGCCGGCTCGCCCGCCGTCTGGTCGGTGACCAGGGCAGCCACCCCGGTGGCCGGGTCGGTGCCGGCCAGGCGGGCGAGGCGAGATCGGCCGTCGGTGCCCTCGACCAGCAGGGAGGTGGCGCCGGCGACGGTGGCGGCCGACGCGACCAAGGTGCCGTGGTCGTCGATCCAGACCGCGGTGGCGTTGGCCCAGGTGCCTCCTCGCTGGACCCGCAGCACCGCCAGCGACGGCGCCAGATCGTCGGCCAGGCGCTCGGTGGGCACGGTGTTGGCCGTGAACGAGGCCACCTGGTTGGCCACCGTGGTGCGGACGGCGACGGGCCGCTCGCGCTCCACCACCCGGGTGGGTCGAGCCCACCACATGGCACCGACCGCCACCACGACGCCCACGAGGCAGGCCCCCGCCAGCGCGGCGAAGGCCGGCGTCCGGCCGACGGGCTCCGGCGCGGCCGGGAGGTTGCGGGGACCGAGCTCCGATGGGTGGCGCCACAGCCGGTCGTCCGGCGGGAGCAGGCGATCAGGCCCGGGCCGCTCGCCATCGGGGTCGTCGTCGAACGGCATCGGGGCGATGGTACCGACCGGGCCGTCCGGTTTGTCCGCGGACCTGCCTGCGGTCCGTCGGCCTCTACCATGGGTTCCATGCCCTCCCCGCACGCGCTCGCGGCCCCGGCCTCGGGTGACGAGTGGCTCGCCTGCGTCGACGTTCCGCTCGACCCCGGCGTGGCGTCGTCCTGGGTGGTCGTGCCGTCCTGCGGGGCGGTGGTCACCTTCGCCGGCACGGCGCGCGACCACGCGGCCGACGAGCACGGAAACGCCCGCACCGGCGTGCACCTGCTCGAGTACGAGGCCTACGAGGAGCAGGTGGTGCCCGCGCTGCGTCGGGTGGCCGACGGCATCCGTCGCCACCACCCGCACGTGGGTCGCGTGGCGCTGTGGCACCGCGTGGGCGCCCTGGCGGTGGGCGACGTGGCGGTGGTGGTGGCGGTCTCCACGCCCCACCGCGCCGGCGCGTTCGACGCCGCTCGCTGGGCGATCGACGAGGTGAAGGCCACCGCGCCGATCTGGAAGCGCGAGCACTGGTCGCAGGGCGCGGCGTGGGGCCGGGCCGAGGCGGCCGCACCGTGACGGTCCTCGTCTACCTCTTGGTGCCGGTGCTGGTGGTGGCGATCGCCGCGTCGATCATGTGGGCCCGAAACCGCCAGCCCACGTCGCTCCAGTCCGGCGTGGAGTCGTTCCGGCGCGAGATGGAGGCGCTGTCGCCCGACGGCGATCCCCGCAACCGGCGCCGCGCCGACCCGGCGCCCAGCCGGCCCACCACCGCCCCCAGGCCGGCGCCGCCGCGGCGCGCGCCCGGACGCCCCCACGAGGAGGGCTGATGGCCCGAGACCTGGCCATCGACCTCGGCACGGCCAACACCCTGGTGTACGCCAAGGGCCAGGGCATCGTGCTCAACGAGCCGTCGGTGATCGCCCTGAACCAGCAGACGGGCGACGTGTTGGCCATGGGTCAGGAGGCCTGGCAGATGATCGGGCGCACGCCCGGGTACATCGTGGCCGTGCGTCCCCTCCGGCAGGGCGCCATCACCGACTTCGACGTCACCCAGCGCATGATCCGGCTGCTGCTCCAGCGCGCCGGTGTGTCCAAGTTCAACCGCCCCCGCGTGGTGATCTGCGTGCCCTCGGCGATCACCGAGGTGGAGCGCCGGGCCGTCACCGAGGCGGCGCGGCGCGCCGGAGCGGCCGACGCCCAGCTGATCGAGCAGCCCATGGCCGCGGCCCTGGGCGCCTTCCTGCCGGTCAACGAGCCCATCGCCAACATGGTGATCGACGTCGGTGGCGGCACCTCGGAGACCGCCTTGATCAGCCTCGGTGGCGTGGTGGCCCTCCAGGCGGTGCGGGTGGGGTCGTTCGACATCGACACCGCCATCCAGACCTACATCCGCCGGGAGTACGGCATCGCCGTGGGGGAGCGCACGGCCGAGGAGATCAAGGTGGCCATCGGGTCGGCCTGGCCGGTGCAGGAGGAGGTCAAGGCCGAGGTGCGGGGCCGAGACCTCATGAGCGGGCTCCCCAAGACCGTGATCCTGTCGCCCGCCGAGGTGCGCGAGGCCATCTCCGAGCCGGTCACCTCCATCGTCACCTCGGTCATCGCATGCCTGGGCGAAGCCCCGCCCGAGCTGGCCCACGACCTCATCGTCCGCGGCATGCACCTGGTGGGCGGCGGCGGCATGCTCAAGGGCCTCGCGCACCGCATCGCCGAGGAGACCGACATCCCCGTCACGCTGGTGGAACAGCCCCTCGAGGCGGTGGTCATGGGCGCCGGCCGCTGCATCGAGGCGTACGACCAGCTCCGGGTCATGTTCATGGGGGCGCGCGGCTAGCGTGACGCCCACCACACCGGAGGGGAACCCGTTGGCCTTGCTCGACGTCCGTGACGTGTCCGTCCGCTTCGGCGGTGTGGTTGCGCTCGACGGGCTCACCTTCGACGTGGGCGCCGGGGAGATCTGCGCCCTCATCGGACCCAACGGCGCCGGCAAGACCACGTTGTTCAACTGCGTGAGCCGCCTCTACGACCCCACCGAGGGTCACATCACCTTCGACGGCGCCGACCTGCTGAGCCAGGAGCCCCACCGGATCGCCCGCCTCGGGGTGGCCCGCACGTTCCAGAACCTGGCCCTGTTCCCGGCGCTGACGGTCCTCGAGAACGTCATGGTGGGCGCCCACACCGAGGGTCGCGTGGGGTTCGCCCGGGCTCTGGTGCGCGCACGCGTGGGCCGGGAGGAGAAGCGCCTCCGCCAGACCTGCGGCGAGATCCTCGAGCGCCTGTCGCTCAGCCACCTGGCCGACCGGCCGGCGGTGGGCCTGCCCTTCGGGACGCTCAAGCGCCTCGAGTTCGCCCGGGCGCTGGCATCGGCCCCCAAGCTGCTGCTGCTCGACGAGCCGGCCAACGGCCTCACCCACGGCGAGGTCGACGAGCTCGGCGACACCATCCGCCAGATCAGAGACCAGTTCGACCTCACCATCCTGCTCGTGGAGCACCACATGGCCATGGTGATGTCGATCTCGGACTCCGTGGTGGTCATGGAGTTCGGCCGCAAGATCGCCGAGGGCACGCCCGCCGAGGTGCGCGACGACCCAAAGGTGATCGAGGCCTACCTGGGAGCACCCGCGTGAGCCTGCTCGAGCTGCGCGGCGTCGGCGGCGGCTACGGCCCGGTGCAGGTGCTGCGGAACCTCGACCTCGAGGTGGCCGAGGGTGAGGTGGCGGTGATCCTCGGGGCCAACGGGGCGGGCAAGACCACCACCCTCCGGGCCATCTGCGGCATGTTGGAGCGCCTCTCCGGCCAGGTGTTCTTCGACGACTCCGACATCACGTCGAAGCCCACCCAGAGCATCGCCCGCGCCGGGATCGCCCACGTCCCCCAGGGGCGTGGCACCTTCACCGACCTCACCGTCGACGAGAACCTGCGCCTGGGCGCCATCACCCGGCGCGACAACGGCATCGACGCGGACCTCGACCGCTGGTACGAGGCGTTCCCCCGGCTGGCCGAGCGTCGCACCCAGGCCGCCGGGTCCATGTCGGGCGGCGAGCAGCAGATGCTGGCCATCGCCCGGGCCCTGATGAGCCGGCCCCGCCTCCTGCTGCTCGACGAGCCGTCGCTCGGCCTGGCCCCCCTCATCACCCAGGAGGTCTTCGACCGCCTCGGTGAGATCAATCGCACCGAAGGGCTGACCATGTTGATCGTGGAGCAGAACGCCACCCTCGCGCTGGCCATCGCCCAGCGCGGCTACGTCCTCGAGACGGGCTCCATCGTGGCGAGCGGCGACGCCGCTGAGCTCACCGCCGACGAGGGCGTCCGCAAGGCGTACCTGGGCTTCTGATGGAGCTCTTCTTCGACCAGGTCATGAACGGGGTGGGGACCGGCGTCATCTACGCGTCGGTCGCGCTGGCCCTGGTGCTCATCTACCGCACCACCGGGCTGCTCAACTTCGCCCAGGGCGAGATGGCCCTCTTCTCCACGTTCATCACCTACTGGTTCACCGAGCAGGGCCTGGGCGTGGTGCCCGCGCTGCTGGCGGCCGTGGTGGTGTCCTTCGTGGGCGGCGCGCTCATCGAGCGCATCCTCATCCGGCCCGTGGAGGGTGCGGCCAACCCGCTCAACGTGGTGATCGTCACCCTCGGCATGTTCCTCGCCATCAACGCCCTGGCCCAGCTGATCTTCATCAAGCCCGGTCAGGAGGCGCTCCAGATGCCGCCGATCTTCCCCAAGGGAGACCTGGTGCTCGGCATCCGTACGGCCACGGTGGGCTTCGCCCTCGTTCTGGTGGCGGAGTGCGTCCTGCTCTACCTCCTGCTCCAGAAGACCAAGGTCGGGCTGTCGCTTCGAGCGGTGGCCTCCAACCCGGAGTCGTCGCGCCTGGTCGGCATCAGCACCGGCAACATGTTGATGCTCGGCTGGGGTCTCGCCGCCGCCCTGGGTGCGGTGGCCGGCACGCTGGCCGCCACGCGCGGGAGCGGGTTCGACAGCTCGCTCATGCAACAGGTGCTGGTCTACGCGTTCGCGGCGGCGGCCCTGGGCGGGTTCGACAGTCCGCTGGGTGCGGTGGTCGGCGGGCTCATCGTCGGCATCGCCGACGCCTTGACCATCCAGTACATCGACGCCCTCGACGGCATCGAGCTGGTGGTGCCGTTCGGCCTCAT
>CAZIVZ010000103.1:0-9456 GCA_964542495.1 uncultured Aquihabitans sp. | reverse complement strand
GGGGACGAGTTCTGCATCGTGGTCGATGATCCCGACGACCTCGATGCGGTGACCGGCCGGATCCGCGCCGCCCTGGCCGATCCGATCGACGTCGGCCACCTCGACCTCACCGTGGCCGCAACGCTGGGCACGGCGGTCTGCCGGGCCGGGGACAGCTCCGAGTCCCTCGTGGACCGGGCCGACCGCAACATGTACGAGGGCAAGGCCCGCCGCGGGCCACGCTGATGCCGGGGTGCGGTCCCGTCCCGCGAGGCCTTCGAGGAACGGCCGGTGCGGGCACCGAGCGCGCCTGAACCTCACTCGTCGGGGATCCGCCAGTCCACCGGCTCGCGCCCGGCGGCCTCCAGCGCGGCGTTGGCGCGCGAGAACGGCCGGCTGCCGAAGAAGCCGTTGTGAGCCGACAGGGGCGACGGGTGGGCCGACTCCAGCACCACGTGGCGGCCGGTGTCCACGAGCGACCGCTTCTTGCGGGCGGCCCCACCCCACAGGATGAACACCACCCGCTCGGGCTTGTCGTTCACGGCGCGGATCACCTGATCGGTGAACCGCTCCCAACCCCGGCCGTGGTGGGACGCCGCCTGGTGGGCTCGGACGGTGAGGCTGGTGTTGAGCAGCAGCACCCCCTGGCGGGTCCAGGCGTCGAGGTTGCCGTGGCGGGGCGGGCTGATCCCGAGGTCGTCGTGGAGCTCGGTGAAGATGTTGCGCAGCGAGGGCGGGACCGCCACCCCCTTGCGGACCGAGAAGCACAGCCCGTGGGCCTGGCCGGGCCCGTGGTACGGGTCCTGCCCCAGGATCACCACCTTGACCGAGGCGTACGGCGTCTGGTGGAGGGCGGCGAAGACCTCCTCGGCCGGGGGGAACACCTGGTGGCGTGACCGCTCGTCGGCCAGGAACGCCTGGAGCTCGGCCCAGTACGGCTGGGCCAGCTCGTCGCGCAGGATCGGGTTCCAGTCGGTCCGGGGGGCCACGAACCGTGACCCCTACCGCGCCCGTTCGGCGGTGACCGTCGCCCGCACCAGCTCCGGGTCGGACTCGATGTCGGCGTCGTCGAACAGGAGCGGGCGCACGGCCTTGGCCGAGTAGGCCTCGGTGCCGTCGGCATGGTGCGCCGACGACGGATCACCGCTCTGGCCGTAGGCCAGCAAGCCGGTTCCCCGAGGCCCGTCTTCGGTGAGCTCGACGGCCATGAAGAAGCTGGTGCCGTAGGTGCAGCGGTAGCCACCGACGGTCAGACCGGTGTGCTCGGTGTGGCCGGGTACGGGGTCGAGCGGGATCGGACCGGGCTCCACGCTGGTGGTGGCCAGGGCGCCGAGCGGGGCGAGGATGTTGCAGATCCCCTCGCCCTCGCCGCCGCCGTGCACGGGGATGCGGTGCTCGCCACGCTGGGCCCACTGCACCTCGCCGAGCGGCGCGTCGATGGCCACGCCGGCGTGGGCCAGGGCGCGCAGGGCGCGACCCACGGCCACGAGGATCGGGTCCGCTCCCACCGCCGGGGCCGAAGCGAGACCCCGTGGGGTGGCCACCGGCCGGTCCGGGTCGAAGGGCTCGGCGAACAGAGACCCGTTGCCGCGCAGGTCGGCCTTGGTGAACCCGGCCATGGTCTCGCGCCACAGGGCGGTGCCGCGAGACGAGAGGTCGCTGCGGCGGTCCCACGCGGCCAGGACCGCGGCCGCCGGACCGAGGTCGAGGTCCTCCCCGCCGACGGTGACCGACCCCGCGGCACGACAGCGCGCCACCACGTCGTCCACCAGGAGGTCGGCCGAGAGGCAGGCGTTGTCGAGCGCGGCGTCGATCGTGGCCTCCACGGTCACCTTCCCGGTGCGGGCCAGGCCACCGGCCACCAGGTGGTTCTGGCGGGTGCGCAGGCTGGGCGCGGACCGCTCCATGCCGTGCAGGGGCGAGAAGCCCTCGAGCAACTCGTCGGGGTGGGTGAGCCAGAACGGGTCGTTGGCGTTGGCCACGTAGTCGGCTCGCTCGAGGCGCGGGGTGCGGGCGGCGGGGACCAGGCCGGGGCTGCGGGCGCCGGGCTCGTCCTGCCACTCGTCTCGCGGGTCGCTCCCGTCGAGCAGGGCCACGCGCGCGTCGTAGAGCAGGGCGGCGATGGGATCGGTGGCCACCCGCTCCACGAAGCGGGCCTGGGCCTCGGCGGTCAGGTTGGGGGTGGGGGAGGAGTCGATGTACCAGGCCCGGCCGGTGCGGTCGGCGGCGAGGATGTTCACCCACGGCTGGCCGTCGACGCGCGCGAAGACGTCCTGGAACGCGTCCATGGAGTCGGCCCGGTCCATCGACAAGAACTGCTCCACCAGCCCGGTGTTGTCGGTGTTGGTGTCCCGGTAGGTGAAGCCCAGCTCGAGCCCCCAGCCGAGCAGCGGCAGGTTGACCATGGGGCCGTGGTGGGTGCGCCAGAGCGTGCGCTCCACGGTGGTGAGCGACCCGTCGCCCTCGAGCACGGTCACCTGGTGGGTGGTCGGCTCCATCGCCCGCTCCTCGTCACCGAAGCGGTAGCTGGTGGGCGAGCCGGGCACCAGGTCGAGGCGCGAGAGCGTGAACCGGTTGCCCCCCGACACGGTGGTGGCCCAGCCCACGTGGGCGTTGAAGCCCACCTGCACGCCGGGCGTGCCCACCAGCGAGCCGCCGTACACGTCGATCTCCCCCGGGATCGTGAGGTGGCACTCCCAGAAGCGGGCCTCGCCGTCCCAGGGGAAGTGGGGGTTGGCCATCACGATGCCGTGGCCCGACGCGGTGGCGTCCGCACCGAACGCCCAGCCGTTGCTCGCCGCCGGCCCGGCGGCCCCGGCCGCACCCCCCAGCGCCGACATGGGCGACGGGGGCACCGGCCCGTCGGGCCCGGGCGCCTCTGCCCGGCCGAGCACCCCGGCCAGGTTGCGGCCGCTCGCCAGCAGTCCGAGGTCGCCCAGGTACGCGTAGTAGTCGAGCTCGTCGATGGGACGGATCCATTCGGCGTCGGCGCACCAGTGGGGCAGGGTGCCGGCGGAGCGGGCCTCGGCGAGCTGCTCGTTGCACCCGGCCACGTAGCCCGAGATCATCTCGGCCACCCACGGGGGCTGGGCGGCCCGGAGCGCCACGGCCCGGGCGGCCACGCCGAGGGCGATGTAGCCGAAGTCCGACGCCACGTTCCCGTCGTCGACGCCGCGCCCGTGGAAGCGGGCTCGCTCGCTGCGCACCTTCACGATCTGGTCGCACAGCGTGGGCAGGTGGTCGCGGGCGCAGGCCCAGCCCTGGCCGAAGCCCAGGCTGCCCCAGTCGGCGGCGCGCACGTGGGCCACGCCGTGGGTCGTCCAGCGCACGTCGGCGTGGTGGTGGTGATCGCCCGTCTCGGTCATGGCCGTGCATCGAACCACCTCGGCGCCGCCCGGGCGAACTCCGGGGGCGGCGCGCCGGCCGGCGCTGGAGCGCGACGTAGCCTCGACGCATGTCGACCAGGGTGAGCAGGCGTGGGCGAACGGCGGGCGCGGCCGTGCTGGCGGTGGCGCTGGGCCTGGCTGGGTGCAGCTCCGACTCCGGCTCCGGGGCCGGCGGCGACGGCGCCCCGCGCCGAACCACCACGACCACCACCACGACCACCACCACGACCACCACCACGACCACGGTCCCGGCGCGCACCTCGTCCACCGCCGCCCCGACCACCGACGCCACCGCACCCACCACCGTCGCGTCCACGTCGGGCGTCGGGGGCTCGTCGACGTTCCGGGGCGCGGTCGACGGCCAGGCCGGCATCGAGGTCACCTTCACCCGAGGTGCCGCTGCGCTCACCGACGTCCGGGTCGACGACCTCGAGCTCACCTGCCAGCCCTTGGACGGTGGCGACGCCAAGACGATCACGGTCGACGTGTCCGTGGCCCAGGTTCCGCTGGGCTCGGGCGGCCTGGTGGAGCACACCGATGCCGGCGCCCCCTACGAGCCGACCCTGACCGGTTCGTTCACCCCTGCCGGCTCGTTCGCCGGTTCGCTCTACCTGTCGGGCCAGCGCGACGGCTTCGCCTGCGGCGGCGAGTTCACCTTCATCGCCACCCCCTCCTGACCCCAACCCCAGGCGAATGTGGTGTGTGGGAACGACGTTCCTGCCCATTTCGCGCGTGAGGTTCGAGCGGTGATGAGGACAGGACTGGTCCGGGTCGTCGGGGAGACTGGTGCGATGATCGACGACGACGCGCCGGCAGGCGGATGGAGCACCTCGGCACGGCTCTTGCGGCTGCTGTCGATCCTGCAGGCCCGGCCCCTGTGGACCGCCACCGAGCTGGCCGCTCGCCTCGAGGTCACCGCTCGCACCGTGCGGCGCGACGTGGCCCGCCTTCGCGACCTCGGCTATCCCGTCGACGCCGAGCCGGGGCCACACGGCGGGTACCGCCTGGCCCGGGGCGCGTCGCTGCCCCCACTGCTGTTCGAGGAGGACGAGGCGGTGGCCGTGGGCGTCGGCCTTCGCCTGGCCGCCGACGGCAGCGTGGGCGGGCTCGACGATGCCGCCCTCGCCGCGCTCACCAAGCTCGACCAGGTCCTGCCGTCAGGCCTGGCGGCTCGCGTCCGCTCCGTCCACGAGATGGTGGGCCAGCTACACGGCCGCCCTCCCGACCAGGTGGCGGGCGAGCTCTTCCTCACCTTGGCCCAGGCGTGTCGACTCGGGGAGCGGCTGCGGCTGCGCTACACCGACCGTGCCGGTCGTGCGACCGAGCGCCGCTTCGACCCGTACCGCTTGGTCCACTCCGGCCCCCGGTGGTACCTCGTGGGGCGCGACGTGGAGCAGGACGCGTGGCGCACCATGCGCTTGGATCGGATCGACGGGGTGGACGTCACGCGCCAGCGCGTGGAGATCGTGGACCCGCCGGACCCGGTGGCCCTGGTGGCCGAAGGGCTCGGGGCGAGCGCGCACCCGGTGCAGGCGCGGGTCCGGCTGCCGGTGGGGATGGCCGAGGCCCGGTCGCTCATCCCGGCCAGCGCCGGGACCCACGAGTCCGACGGGCCCGACGCCACGGTGGTGACCCTGAGCGGGATCGGGCTCGGCCAGCTCACCCGCTGGCTGTCCGCGCTGGGCGTGGCGCTGGAGGTGCTCGACCCGCCCGAGCTGCGCGAGGCGGTGGTGGCCGGCGCCACCCTGCTCCTGGCGGCGAACGGCCCGAGGCGCGCCTAGGTCGGTCAGGCCGGCAGGTCGAGGCGCCGGCGCGCCGCGGCGAGCTGCACCGGGGTGTTGCCGAGCGCCCCCAGGGTGCGCAGGACCGCTCGGCAGGCGGCCAGCTCGGTGGTCGACGGGTACGGCGAGCGCAGCAGGTCGAGCGCCACCGGTGGCAGGCACGCCCGGGCGCCGGCCCACAGCGCCCGCCACACCGGCTTGGCCGGGGCCGGGATGATGGGTGGGTCGTCGAGGAACGACACCCCGGCGGCGGCGTACTCGCCGATGGCGAGCTTCGGCCGGTGCCGTTCGAGCGCCTCGTTGATCTCGGCCCACGACCGGGGCGGGGACTCGACGCCGGTGCCCACCCCGACCCGCGCCACCTCGTCGACGTAGCGGTCGAGCTCGGGGACGGTCATGGGGTCGAGGGCGAAGCGGCGGTTGGCGGCGGCGATGGCCAGGTACTCGGCGATGTGGACCCACTCGAGCAGCTCGGGGTCGTTGGCCGCGTAGGGGCGCCCGTCGGGGGCGACGCCCACCACCACCCGGTGGGCCCGGTGGGTCATGCGGCACAGCCGCTCGGCCTCGGCCGTCGAGCCGTAGACCACGCCCTGCACGAACTGCCCGGTGCGGCGGGTGCGACCGAGGAAGTCGTCGCTGAACGCCGAGTGCTCGGCCACGCCGGCCATGGCGAGGGGGTGGAGGGCCTGGAGGGTGAAGGCGGCGATGCCGGCCACGAGCAGCGAGTGGTCGGCGTGGACCCGCCAGGCCACGCTGCCGGGGCCGAACCACCCGGGGTCGCCGTGGTCCTCGGCGGCGTCGACGACCTCGGCGGGATCGGTGCCGAGTGGCGCCAGCGCCTGGCGCAGGGGGCCGACGAGCAGGGGCGACGCCAGGCCCACCGCGGTGCCGCTGGCGATCCCGACGAGCAGCTCCAGCGTGCCCGGGAGCGGCGGGATCCAGATGGGCCGGGGTGCCAGCAGGGCCTCGGCCGCCCGCGAGATGCGTGGCGCACCACGACTGCTGCGGGTGCGGGAGTCGTCGGTGGTGGGGCTGGTGCTCATGGTCTCTCCGCGGTGCGGGTGCGTGCGGAAGGATAGGCCGCGCCCCTCCGCGCCGGGGGTCCCTACGATCCGAGGTCCATCGCCTCACCGAAGGGACCTGCCCGATGGCCGACCTCCAGCCGCGCCCGATCGAGTTCGCCGAATCGGCCCCGGTGCGCATCGACGGCTCTGCCACCCTCGACGCCACACCGGCCGAGGTGTGGGAGGTCCTGCTCGACTACGAGGCCTGGCCCCGTTGGTTCCGCGGCCTGCACTCCTGCCGGGCCACCTCGGAGCCCGCCACGGGGGTCGGCTCCACCCGCCGGGTCACCCTGGCCAAGGGGCGCTCGGTGGTGGACGAGCGCTTCATCGCGTGGGAGGACGAGCGGCTCTGGGCGTTCACGGCCACGTCGATGAGCCCGGGGGCGTTCCGCTCGCTCGTGGAGCGCGTGACCATCGAGCCGGTCGCCGCCGGGCGCACGACCGTCACCTACCGCATGGCCCTGGACCCCGCGCCCGCCCTCCGCCCGGTGGTCCCGTTGCTGCGCGCCGGGGTGAGCCGCAACCTGTCGGCCGCTCTGGTGGAGCTGGGTCGTGAGGTGACCCGGCGGCGCGCGCCCGGCTGACGTTCAGCCCGTCATCATCGGCGCCGCCCTGGGTCCTCCCTGCCGGTGTCGGTCTGCAAACCCTCCCCGCCGACGGCACCGGCGACCCCGCTGAGCAACCCGCTCAGCGGGGTCGCAACGTTCCGGGCCGCCGATCGGCGCTCAGGCCGGTCTGCTGGGCGATGGGGCCACCAGCTCCACCTCGAACCCGTCGGCGTCCTCCAGGAACGCCACCGCCTGGTGGGAGGCGAGCGGATGGCGGGGGTCGTCGCCGAGCCGGGTCCAGCCGTGGTCGGGCGCCACCGCCAGGAGCGCGTCGATGGCCTCCGGGCTGGCCACGTGGAACGCCACGTGGTTCAGGCCCGGTCGGAGCCGGGAGTGCAACATGCCCGGCACCATGTCGGGTGACGCCTCGATCACGATGGCGGTGCTCCCGTGGCGCCACACCTGGCCGTGCTCCCAGCGGCGCGCCGGCTCGAACCCGAGCTCGGCGAGCAGCCAGCCCCACGACCGCCCGGCACGGGCGAGGTCGGGGACCCAGAGCTGCAGGTGGTGGATGGGCACGCCGAGACTCTACGGGCGCCTTCCCCGCTACCCTCGCCCGTCCGGGACGTCCGAACCGTCCGAGCTGTCCGGGGACGTCCGGGTCCGGGAGGCCGCATGCACACGGTGGGCATCGATGTCGGCTCCACGAACGTGAAGGCGGCGCTCGTCGGCCGCGAGGGTGAGGGCCTGGCCACGGTGAGCCGGCCGGTGCCGGCCCCATCCGAAGACCACCGGGCCGAGCTCGACGCCGCCGAGCTCTGGGGCGCCGTGGTGGCCGCGCTCGCCGACCTCGCCGCGGTGGCCGCCGACGCCGGGCTCGGTGGGTTGGGACAGGTGGGTGCGGTCGGGGTGTGCGGTCAGTACTCCTCGATCGTCGCGGTGGACTCGGACCTCGAACCCGTGGCGCCGCTGCGCCTCTACCTCGACACGCGGGGCACGGCCCACTGCCGGTCCCTCCTGGCGCGCCAGCCCGACGCCCTGGCCACCTGGACCGAGCGCCACCCGATCCCACCGGTGGGCGGCGGCCTGTCGCTCGGCCACCTGCTGGCGTTCCAGCACGACGAGCCCGACGTCCACCGCCGCACGCACGCCTACCTGGAGCCGGTCGACTTCGTGACGGCTCGCCTCACCGGTGTGGTCTCGGCCACGCAGGCGTCGATGTTCGCCTCCCAGCTCGTCGACAACCGCGAGCTCGGCCACACCCGGTACGACCCCGACCTGGTCCGGCTCGCGGGCGTCGACGTCTCCCGTCTGCCACCGCTCGTGCCGCCGGGGTCGCCGGTGGGCACGGTGAGCGCACTCGTGGCCGCGGACACGGGCCTCCCGGTCGGCGCGGTGGTGGTGTCGGGCATCACCGACAGCCACGCCTTCGCGCTGGCCACAGGGGCCGCCGTCCCCGGTCGCATCGGGGTGGCCATCGGCACCACGGCCGTGCTGCTGGCCACCACCGACCGGTTCGGGCCGCACCCGGGCAGCGATGTGCTGGCCATGCCGGGCGTGGAACCGGGGGAGTACCTGGTGTGGGCGGAGAACGGGCTGGCCGGCCGGGTGGTGGAGCAGGTCCTCACCGCGTTCGTCCACGGGGCCGACGCCCTGGGCGACCACGCGACCGACGACGTCTTCGTGGGCTTCGACGCCGCGCTGCTCGCCAGCCCACCGGGGGCCGCAGGGGTGCGGTTCCTGCCCTGGTTCGCCGGGTCGATGGCGCCGGTGGCCGATCCCGCCATGCGGGGCGGGTTCCTCGGCGTCTCGCTCGCCACCCGCCGGGTCGACCTGGTGCGGTCCGTGGCCGAGGGGGTGGCCCACAACATCCGCTGGCTGCTCGGTCCGGTGTCGGCCCGGGCTGGGGACCCGGCCACGGAGCTGGTGCTGGCCGGTGGGGCGGCGCGCTCGTCGGCCTGGGCCCAGGTCGTGGCCGACGTGGTCGGTCTGCCCGTGCGGCTGCTGGCCGACCCGGCCCACGCCGGGGCGCGCGCCGTGGCGGTGTGGGCGGGCCGTCAGGTGGTCGGCCGCACCGTGGTGGATCGGGCCGGAGACCGGCCCGGCCTGGGCTCGGCCTGGGCCGACCGCCACGATCCCGACGAGGCCTCGATCGCCGTGCACGACCTGGCCCACCAGCAGTTCACCGCCGCCTTCGACGCCCTGCGGCCGTTGCGGCTGGGCCGCCCATCAGTCCGGGTCGGGTGAGGGGTCGGGCGGCAGGTCGTCGAGGAGCTCGCCTCGCCAGTGCCGCCCGTCGAAGAACCGCAGGATGCGCAGGTGGCGGACCTCCAGCAACAGCATGCTGATGAGGGTGGCGAAGGTGGCCAGCAGGAGCTGGCCCTGACCGGCGGCGGCACCCACGGCGGCGGCCAGGAAGATGGTGGCGGCGGTGGTGACGCCCCGCACGCCGCCGAGCGAGCCGTTGCGGGCCGAGGCATCCTGGGGCTCGTTGCTCCCGTGGATGATCACCCCGGCGCCCAGGAAGCCGATCCCGGTGACGACGCCGGCGAGGGCGTTGGGGGCGTTGTCCAGGGCCAGGTAGCCGATCACCGCGGAGCCGATGCCCACCAGGGCGAAGGTGCGATCGCCGGCGGCCGAGCCCCGCAGCTCGCGCTCGAACCCGATGGCCCAGCACAGCGCCAGCGCCACCAGCAGG